>CAYXXW010000048.1:0-14212 GCA_964469115.1 uncultured Melioribacteraceae bacterium | reverse complement strand
CAAGAACATTACAATATAGCCAGTCAGGTTAAAGAAGTCCTTCAAGCTTACAAAGATTTGCAGGATATCATTAACATTTTGGGTATGGATGAGCTTTCTGAAGAAGATAAGGTTGTTGTTAGAAGAGCAAGAAGAATTCAAAGATTCTTAAGTCAGCCATTCCATGTTGCCGAGCAGTTTACTGGGTTTCCAGGAAAATACGTTAAATTGGAAGATACAATTAGAAGTTTCAAAGAGATACTTGAAGGTAAGCATGATAGTTTACCTGAGATGGCATTTATGTATGTTGGAACAATTGAAGAAGCTGTAGAAAAAGCAAAAAAAATGAAATAGTATGAAAAAATTACTCATTGAAATTATAACACCGCATAAAATAGGCTATAAAGGAGAAGTGGACTCTATTACTGTGCCAGGGACTAAAGGTAATTTTCAGATACTTTATAACCATGCTCCCATTATTAGTTCACTTGAAATTGGAGAAATTATAATTGAAGCTGATGGCAAGGAGAAAGAATACTTTGCCACAAGTGGTGGTACGATAGAAGTTGTAGAGAACAAAGTAATTGTTCTTGCTGAAACTTTTGAGCGTACTAAAGACATAGATGTTAAACGTGCCGAAGAAGCTAGAAGAAGAGCTGAAGAAAGATTAAAGGAAAAAAGAGAAGAAACAATTGATGAACTTCGGGCAGAATTCGCACTTAAAAGGGCAATTAATAGGTTAAGTTCAGCTAAGAAACATTATTAAGTGAAATTATATAAGACATTATAATAAAAGGGTTTAAGCTTTATCTCTTAAACCCTTTTATAGTTTAAAAACCCAATAAATAACTAGATTATTTATTTAGCTTCAGCGTATCTTTTTGCAACAGCATCCCAGTCAATTACATTCCAAAAAGCTGAAATATAATCTGGTCTTCTGTTTTGATAATTCAGATAGTAAGCGTGCTCCCAAACATCAATTCCTAAAATTGGTGTGCCTTTTACATCTGCCACGTCCATTAAGGGATTATCTTGATTTGGGGTCGAAGTAACGACCAACTTACCACCACTGACAACTAACCAAGCCCATCCTGACCCGAATCTTGTTGCAGCAGCATTTGAGAATTCATCTTTAAATTTATCAAATGAACCGAATGTAGAATTAATTGCGTTACCTAAATCACCTGATGGTGTTCCGCCTTTATTAGGACCCATAACTGTCCAAAACAAAGAGTGGTTAAAATGACCGCCGCCATTATTTCTTACTGCGGTTGAATGACTAGAAACGTTCTTCATTAAATCTTCTAATGATTTTCCTACTAAATCAGTTCCTTCAATTGCTGCATTTAGTTTGCTTACATAACCTGCATGATGTTTTCCATGATGTATTTCCATAGTTCTTGCATCAATATTAGGTTCTAGTGCATTAAAATCATAAGGCAGTTTGGGTAATTCAAATTTACTCATAGTATCTCTCCTATTATTTTTATTGTTCGATAATAAATTAATTTTCGCAATATTTGGTACAAAGGGCAAAACTCCCAACGATAAAAGAAATTGCTTTCTTTTCATGTTTAAACTCCAAAAGATTCGCCGCAACCGCATGTTTTAGTTGCGTTAGGATTATTAAAGATAAAACCTTTTCCATTTAATCCGTCACTATAATCCAATTCCATTCCCATCAAATAAAATAAACTTTTCCCGTCAACAACTAGTTTCAAGTCATATGAATTGAAAAAAGTATCGCCGTTTTTCTCATCTCCGTCAAAACCTAAATTATAAGTAAAACCTGAGCATCCGCCACCTTTTACACTTACGCGAAGTGCATAATTTTCAGGGATGTTGTTTTCAACCATAACTTGTTTGACTTGTTTTAAAGCTTTTTCTGTTATTACAATTGTTGAACTCTTATCAGTAGTTGTATCAGTCATTCTCTACTTCCTCCATTTCAACTTGTTTCTTATTTGTTCCTACTTCAAAATTGATTTTCCAGGATTTGTGATCAATTTTGGTTAGCTCATTATTCTGCACCATATTTTCAATAAATTCATTAGCTATTTTTTCAGCTTCAGCGTATTTAATTGGCTGCTCTTTCATTTCAAAATATGAAAGAATTGCATACTGCAAATCGCGAAAGAATAAATTTGAGTATTGAAAAATTGTGAAGTTCTCGTTCATATAGTTGAAGAAAACTTTTTTTTCATTGATTAAATGTTCAAGGTGATTCATTTTTCTCTTCTAATTAGTTAGTTCATGTAATGTAGTTGTTCTAAAAATATCGTTTATTTTATTTTGCAAATTCCAAAAAGGTGAACGAATACAACAATCATTTATTCGTCCGCAGTCTTCAATACTTGCATTTTCGAATGTACAATTTGCAAGCTGAACATTTTCTCCTAGAGCATCAATAATTTTTAGTACACTTAATTCGTCAGGTGAAATCAGTAAAGTATATCCACCATTTTTACCTTGCTGGGATTTAACAATATTATTTTTTACAAGTTTCTGTAATAATTTGGCTAATAAATCATAAGGAATATTTAACTCATTTGCAATCTTTCTGCTACTTAAGTTATTTAAATTTTCATTTTCCGAGATATAATTTAAAGCTAATAAACTGTATTCAACTGATTTTGATATTTTTATCATTTATATACGACTAAAATTGTCGTATATAAAGTAGTAAAGATATTCTAAAATTGCAAGTTTTATAGTGCTAGTTGGTTAAGATTGATAAACAGCTTTGAGCAAAATCAACCATTGGAGTAAAGTATAGACCCAAAGCTAAAGTTGGAATTAGCAAAATCAGAACAAAAACTATATCATTGATAGAGGTTTTTATTTCTGGTACTTCTCCTTCAGCATCATTGATGAACATGTGTTTAAGAACTCTGATATAATAATAGAGAGAAACAACACTATTCAGAGCAGCAATCACTGCAACAGCGATCATTTGGGTATCAATAAGAGCTATAAAGATATAAAGTTTAGAAATGAATCCCGCTGTTGGCGGAAGACCGGTTAGTGAGATTAAAAAGATAGTTAAAGAAACTCCCAAGAACGGGGAAGCGTAGCCGAGTTTATTATAATCGTTAATGTCTTCAGAACCAATCTGATTGGCAATTATCATAACAATGTAAAAGGAACCAATATTCATTAACAAATAAACCATGAAGTAGATCATTACAGCCAATAGACCTTGATCGGATAGAACCGCAAGACCTAAGAGCATATATCCGGCATGCGCAATACTTGAATATGCCAGCATTCTCTTGATGTTGTCTTGCCAAATAGCAGCAAAGTTTCCTAACGTCATAGTTAGAATTGAAATGATAATAATAAATGTTTGCCAATCAAATCCTTGAAGCAGAATCCAAGCACCTTCAACATTGTTAATTAAGAATGTTGATTTTATAAATCTAATTAACATAGCGAAACCGGCTGCCTTACTTGCAACCGAAAGAAAAGCAGTAATTGAAATTGGAGCTCCTTCGTAAACATCGGGAGTCCAGAAGTGAAACGGTGCAGCAGAAATCTTAAATCCGATTCCGGCAAAAATTAAAATCAATGCAAAAGAATACGCCAATGAATTTACATCTGCGAATTGCAAGGTCTCATTAATTATAAATAAATTTGTAGCTCCGGTTAATCCGTAAATGATTGATATACCAAATAACATTAATCCGGAGGAAGCAGCCCCATAAATCAAATATTTAAGCGAAGCTTCTGAATTTCTTTCTCTTAATTTAGTAAATCCGGCTAAAACATAAGAGGAAAGAGAAAGCAGTTCAACAGAAATATAAAGCATAATTAAATCAGTAGCTGATACCATAAACATCATTCCAAGTATCATTCCAAATAGAAGGGCATAATATTCACCGCTTCTATCAAATATTGCACTTATCTCACTTGACGCTTTGGAAAAAAATATTATTAAAATAGACGTTATAAGAATTATGATTCTAAAGTAGGAACCAAATGCATCAATTGAAAGCAAGCCAAATTCATTACCGGTGTTACTGATAATAAAGGCATGAGATTGAATACCGATGTTGGTGATTGAATAATATAATGCAGCAAATAGCCCGACAAGACCAATATAAGGAATGATTGTTTTATCTTTTGAGAAAATCAAATCGAATAAAACAATAAGAAGCAAAGTAACGGAAACAATAATTTCCGGTACTATCAAGGACATATCTTTTATTAAATTTTCTAACATTATATTTTCAATATTCTAGATTACTTATTTATTTTCAGCATAAGTCATTTCGAATTTGTTAATGGTTGTATGCAATCTTTTTAACAAGTGTAAAAGATTCTCACTTCGAACCAAAAACGGTCTCCTCAGAATGACAAAGCTATTTAATTACATTCCACTGATTCTGATACTTTCAGCGTTGACTGAGATGAACTCAACCAAGGTATTTACAGAACTATTCATAATATCTAACATTGCTGATGGATAAATTCCTAGGAAGATAATTATTATAGTTAAAGGGACCAGCATTGCATATTCTCTAAAATTTATATCATCAAGAACGTCTTCCCACTTACTATTAAATTCACCAAAGAAAATTCGCTGTAGAGTCCATAACATATAAGCGGCACCTAAAAGAATGCCAAGAGTTCCAATCATAGTTAATACTCTAATTTCTTGAACACCAAACGCACCAATAAACACAAGTGCTTCGGAAATGAATCCGCTTAAACTTGGCAACCCAATTGCTGCAAAAAAGGCAACTGTCACAAAACCAGTATATATCGGCATCTTATTAGCGAGTCCGCCAAAAGCATTTATTTCCCTTGTATGAGCTCTATCGTAAATAACACCAACAATTAAGAAGAGCATTGCAGTAATTGTACCATGATTGAACATTTGGAAAATTGCACCGGTAATTCCTGTTGTACTCATTGATGCCATTCCAAGAAGGACGTAACCCATGTGCGAAATTGATGAATAAGCAATAAGTTTTTTGAAATCTTTTTGGGCAAGAGCAACCAGTGCACCATAAATAATATTAATTACCCCAAAGAGAGCAATATAATATGCAAGCTGCTGGGTAATTTCTGGGAATATTGGATAACTGATTCTTAAAATTCCATAAGTTCCCATCTTAAGTAAAACACCGGCAAGAATAACACTGATGGCTGTTGGAGCTTCAACGTGAGCATCAGGCAGCCAAGTATGGAAAGGGAACATAGGTATTTTAATTGCAAAACCAATAAACAATGCTATGTAAGCCATCAATCTATAGTTATTTGGATTCAATGGGGAAAGTATTCCGTTATCAGTATAATTAGACGGATCCATTAATGCTAGAAGATTAAAAGTGAATACGCTTCTTCCATCCGCTAGTGTTTCGCTTGCACTAAAATAGAGTGCAATCATAACTAGTAAAATAAACACACTGCCAAGGAGAGTGTAGATAAAGAACTTAATTGCAGCATATTCTCTTCTTGGTCCACCCCAAATACCTATTAAAAAGTACATTGGAAGTAACATTAATTCCCAGAATACATAGAATAAGAAGAAATCCAAGGAAACAAATACACCCATCATTCCGGTATCTAATAATAAGAATAAAGCAAAATAACCTTTAACAGATTTCGTAGTATTCCAAGATGAAATTGAAGCAATAAATGATACAATTGCAGTAAGTAAAATCATAGGAACGCTTAGTCCATCTGCTCCAAGGAAATAATCGACTTTAATTGTGCCAATCCATGATAGACCTGTAATTTCAATCCATCTCCACTTTTCAATAAATTGAAATGAACTTTCTTCATAAATTCCTCCAGCTGAGTAATTAAAATTACCTAGCAAAATAACAGCAAAAACTATTTGGAGGAATGTAATTACCAAAGAGGTGATTTTTATTTCCTTAACCATCTTGCCTGGCATAAAGAGAATGATAACCATTCCGAGAACAGGCAGAAATGTAAGTAAAGATAAAATAGGAAATTCATTCATTATAATTAGTTACCCTATATTTTTAAATATTATTTTCTAAAAAGGTCCAATGATGAAAAATAGTATAATCACTGAAAATATAACAAGTACCAAGTATGTTTGAACCTTTCCAGTCTGTAATCTTTTAAAGTTTAATCCAATGAAACCACTTATTAATGCAGTTGCATTTACTAAGCCATCAACAATATACTCATCAAAATAGCCGCTGATCTTTGAAAATACTCTTGTAAAAACAGCAGATCCATTAACAATTCCGTCAACAATGTATTTATCAAACCAGTTTAATAAGTCGCCAAGACCTAATGTGCCGCCAATAAATGAAGCATGATAAAATTCATCGACATACCATTTGTTGAGAGATCCCTTATATAGACCCTTTAATTTACCGGCTAAGTTATCCGCTGAAACTTTCTTCCATTGATAAATTACAAAAGCAAATAAAATTCCAAGTCCGGCTAAAACTAATGATAAAATCATTGCAGGATAATGTGCGCCGTGCATTGCACGCTCATATTTCTCAGAATGAGTAACAGCAGAGTGCCCAACATTATCATTTATCATAAAATCAAATCTCGTACTTTCCGGAACAACAGTTTGAGGAGTAGTTATCCATTCACTTGCAAACCAGCCTGCATCCGGTGAAAGAGGATTTGGTGTGTACCAGATAAATATTGATAACACACTTAAAACAACAAGAGGCATTACCATTACAAAGGGTGATTCATGAGCGTGATCAAATTTTTCTTTATTGTTTGGTTTACCATGAAATGTTAAAATCACTAATCTAAACATATAAAACGCAGTCATGAAAGCAACAGTGAAGCCCATAATAGGTACTAACCAATGACCGGTTAATTCACCAAAGGCTAAAGTGCCTGCTAAAATTCCGTCCTTACTTAAAAAACCTGATGTAAGGGGGATACCGGAAATTGCGAGTGTTGAAATTAAAAATGTCCAGTAAGTCATTGGCATTTTCTTTCTTAAGCCACCCATTTCTCTAATATCTTGTTCGTGATGCATACCTTGAATTACAGAACCTGAGCCAAGAAATAAACAAGCTTTAAAAAATGCATGTGTAACAAGATGTAATAAAGCAAATGTATATGCTCCAACACCAAGAGACATAACCATGTAGCCTAATTGACTAACAGTTGAATATGCCAATACTTTTTTAATGTCATTTTGAGTTATTGCTATTGTAGCTGCAAATAAGGAAGTAACGGCTCCGACAATTGCAATTACTAGCATTGCATCTGCGGTTAACATCACAAAAATTCTTGCGATCAAGAAAACACCAGCAGCAACCATTGTAGCCGCATGAATAAGTGCGCTAACAGGAGTTGGGCCTTCCATTGCATCCGGCAGCCAAACATGAAGAGGGAACTGAGCGGATTTACCAACTGCTCCTAAAAATATTAAAATACCGGCAGCAGTTAACCAAGCTTCACTACCAAAGGGAATAATTCCAATAGCCATCTGGCTATAAATGTAATCGAAAGAAAATGATTTATAATTTGTAAATAGAATTAAAATTCCAATAAACATTCCTAAGTCACCTACACGGTTAGTAAGAAATGCCTTCTTGCCCGCATCTGCAGCAGATTTTTTCTCGTACCAAAAACCAATTAGTAAATAAGATGATAAACCAACTAATTCCCAGAAAATATACATCATTAATAGATTATCTGTAAGTACAATGCCCAACATTGAAAATGTAAAAATACCTAAGTAGGCAAAATATCTTGTGTATCGTTTATCACCTTTCATGTAAGCAATAGAATAGATATGAACAAGCATACTTATCAGATTAACAACAAACAGCATTATTACAGTAAGGTTATCAATTTTAATCCCAAGATCAATTGTTAAGGGACCGAGATTAGGAACGTTGCCAAAATTTATCCATGTGAAAGAAAATAATATATCTTGATCGATGTAGGTCGTAAGTTTGGAAAATCCTACCACAAGTGATAAAACGAATGCAAGAATTAATATTCCAACTTCTGCCAAATAAATTTTTGGGAATCTCTTTCCAAAGAAGAGTACAATTGTAAATCCAACTAAAGGCAATAGTAAGATTAACAACGAAATATTTATATTAGCAACTTCACTCATAAATTATTCTTTTAAATTTTTAATTTCATCAACGTTAACATTTGCAAATGTTTTGTAAATATTAAGTACAATTGCAAGTGCGATTGCTGCTTCGGCTGCAGCTAATATTATTACAAACAAAGCATAAATCTGACCATTGATTCCAAAATTGCCGAAACTTGAAAATGCAACAAAATTGATATTAGCTGCATTAAGTATGAGCTCAATACCCATTAACACCATAACGGCATTTTTTCTTGTAACAACACCGTACAGCCCTAATGAAAATAGAGCAACACTAACGGCTAAAAAATGATTTAATCCAACTTCCAAAATTTATTCCTTATCTCTTCTTGCAATAGATGCAGCACCTATTAAAGCAATTAATAATAATATTCCAAATAATTCGAATATGAGAACATATTCACTCAATAAAACTTCACCAATTTGATATGTTGTAGTAAATGGTATATCAAACTGTTCAGATCTCCATTTAGTTGAAGTCATTATTGAAAATAAAATTGCGGCAAATACAGCTAATCCAATTATTGCAGGAATAACTTGAATTGACCCTGAACGAATTTCCACGTTTGTAATTTTATTCGTAAGCATAACACCAAATAATAACAGAATTAAGATTCCGCCAACATAAACCATAATCTGGACAACAGCTAGAAAATCGGCACCTAGTAAAACATAAATACCGGCAACTCCAAAAAAAGTTAAGAGCATAGCGAATGCCGCATGTACAATATTTTTAGCATTTACTACTATAATACTGGAAACAACCGTAATTGCCGCAAATAAATAAAATATTAAATCGTATAAGCCCATATATATAATTTACTCTGATTTACTTTCAGAATTATCTTCTTTCTCATCATTTTTTTTAGCAGCTTCCTGCTTTACTTTTTCAGCTTTAGCCTTTGCCGCAGCTAGTTTTTCAGCTTCTTTTTGAGCTGCAAATTCTTCAAACTTTTTCTGTTTATCTACAATTTCTTCATTTGTTAGAGTCGCATAATTGTATACTAAATCATTTCTTTCAAATTCAGAGAATTCGTAAACTTTTGTCATTTCAATACACTCAGTAGGACATGGATAAACACAAAGTGAACAGTAACAGCATTTAGCAATATCAATATCAAATTTTGTAACCCAAAGAGCTTTCTTTTTTCCTTGAGAAGTTTCACCAGGACTGTCTTCTGGTGTAGATTTAAGGGTCTCAATATGAATACAGTTAACCGGACAAGCTCTTGCACATTGATCGCAGCCAATGCAGTCATCCATATTTACAAATAATCTATTTCTAGCTCTTTCCGGCAGATTTGGTTTCACATCAGGGTATTGAATAGTAACCGATGGTATGAATAAATGTCTGAATGTGATTTTCATTCCGACTAATACAGTCCAGATAGCATCGTATGTATTTTTTAAATATTGTCTCATTTTACAATAAAGTTATAAGGCCAACTAGTAATAAAATTAAAATTGAATATGGGATTAAATATTTCCAGCAAACTGTCATCAACTGATCAACTCTCAATCTTGGCAAAGTCCATCTCAACCACATTTGAACAATTACAAAAGTTACTCCTTTAGCAGAAAGCCACAAAAATTGTTCTAACGGGATAAGCCATTCTATACCTAAAGAATTACCCAAATAACCAAAAGGTGAATGATATCCGCCAAAAAATAAAATTGAAACTAAGAATGATACCGCAAGCATATTTGCATATTCAGCTAAAAAGAACATGGCGAACTTCATTCCGGAATATTCCGTGAAAAAGCCGGACACTAATTCAGATTCCGCTTCAGGGATATCGAATGGTGTTCTGTTTACTTCAGCCAGTGTGCTAATATATAAAATTAAAAATGCGCCAAACATAAGCGGTATCAAAAGAAACTTTGCCAAACCAAATTCTGCACCGCCAAATATATTCCAATTCCAAAAACTTGAGGTTTGCTGTTGAGTAATAGTATCTAAATTTAAGGTCCCAGTTATCATAACCATAGTTAAGACAATTATTGCAGTTGGAATTTCATAACTAATAATTTGAGATACTGATCTCATTGCACCAAGTAAAGAATATTTATTATTTGAAGACCAGCCGCCCATCAGTATGGCTGCAACTACCAAACTTGAAATTGCTAAGAAAAAGAAAAGACCAACATCAATGGAACTTCCAATAAAAAAGCTTGAAAATGGGATCACTGCAAAAGCTGCAAAACTACCAATAAAAATTAAGTAAGGTGCGGTATTAAATAATACTTTATCTGTTGAAGAAGATCTGATATTCTCTTTTTGAATAAGTTTAAGTATATCGGCAACTGTTTGTAAAATACCATGATAGCCCGTTCTCATAGGACCAAGTCTATCTTGCATATGTGCAGATACTTTCCTCTCTGCTAAAACGGCTATGAGAGCATAAGGCAAAATGAATAGAAATAGAGGAAGTGCTGCAGCTACAAAAAATGCAGCAATATAGTTTCCGAAAATATTTACCAAAAAATCATACATTATCTGTCAATTTCTCCCAAAACAACATCTATGCTTCCTAAAATAGTAATTACATCTGCTACGAAATGACCTTTGCATAGTTCATTAAATATTTCCATGTTAACAAAAGAAGGAGCTCTAACTTTTACTCTAAAAGGATTTAGAGAACCGTCACTTATTATAAAATAGCCAAGTTCACCTTTTGGATTTTCAAAACGAGCATAAATTGAACCTTTAGGCGGTTTAACTCTTTTAGGAACTGCTTCTTGAACATCACCTTCAGGAATATTATCAATTGCTTGCTCAATTATTTTTATACTTTGCTCCATCTCCAAAACTCTAACATAGTATCTATCCCAGCTGTCGCCAACTGTTCCATACAATCCTTCACCGACCGGAATATCAAAATCAAATCTATCGTAAATTGAGTAAGGATCATTTTTTCTTAAATCCCATTTAACGCCACTGGCTCTTAAAATTGGTCCTGTTAAACCATAGTTAACTGCAACATCTGCCGGTAAAATTCCAATATTTCCGGTTCGCTCAACAAAAATTTTATTAAATGAAAGCAGATTATTTAGTTCATCAATTCTTGGCTTAAATTCCTCAACAAATTGTTTGGTCTTTCTAACAAAATCGGGATGAATATCATGAGATAAGCCACCAACCCACATATAATTATAAAGAAGTCTTGCACCGCAAGTTTCTTCAAAAATGGTAAGTATTTTTTCTCGTTCTGCAAACAGAAATAGGAAGGGTGTAAATGCGCCAAGATCAACTCCGTATGTACCTAGAGCAACCATGTGTGATGCGATTCTCTGAAGCTCAGCCATAATTACGCGAATGTATTCAACTCTTTCATTAACTTTAATATCCATTAACCTTTCAACAGCAACGGCATATCCAAAATTATTAGACATTGAAGCAAGATAGTCCATTCGGTCAGTGTAAGGTACAATTTGAGGATAGGTCATTGCTTCGCAGTGTTTTTCAAAACATCTATGGAGATATCCAATATGGGGCTTAACATCAAGAATTAACTCGCCCTCTAATTTTACTTCCAACCTCAAAACACCATGAGTAGAAGGGTGTTGAGGACCCATATTTAATACCATTTCTTCGGTTTTCACATCCATATTAATAAGGTACCTTCATTCCATTATAAAATTCAGGGACTTCAAAATCTTTCCTTAACGGATAACTTCCTTCTTCCCAATCGTAAGGCATTAAAATTCTTATGAGATTTGGGTGATTAAGGAAGATAATTCCAAACATATCATAAGCTTCCCGTTCATGCCAATCGGCACATTTCCAAATCGATTCAACTGATTCAACATCTGGTTTTTCAATCGGGACAGAAACTTTTATAGCTACTTTATGATCATGTTTCATTGAGTGAAGATGATAATAGACGCTCAATGTTCTTCCCTCAATTTTTTCGTTCCCTTCTTCATCTTTTACCTTTTTAGCGTTATTATCATCAACACCGGAAAGATTCATGAGGGAATCAAAAAATAATGCTTCATCATCTCTTAAAAATTCACAAATTTTATTTAAGCCAATTGGAGGAACAATTATAAAAGGTTCAACAGGAAGTTCGTTATCCAGAGTAAACTCTGCTTCCGGGAAATTATCTTTCAATTTTTGGAGAATTTCTTCAACGGTCATGCAGTTTTTCTCATTCGTTCGTTTCTGATTTTTTCTTGAAGTTTAAGAAGACCTTCGAGTAACGCTTCAGGTCTAGGTGGGCAACCAGGCACATACACATCAACTGGAATTACTCTATCAATTCCCTTTAATACGTGATAACCATGTTCCCAATACGGACCACCACAATTTGCACAGCTGCCCATAGAAATTATGTACTTTGGGTCAGGCATTTGTTCGTAAAGTCTTTTAATTCTTGTAGCCATTTTTAGTGTCACAGTTCCAGAAATAAGAATTACATCAGCTTGTCTTGGGGAAGGACGGGGAATTACACCAAATCTATCAAAATCATAATGAGAAGCAGAAGTTGCCATCATTTCAATTGCACAGCATGCAAGACCAAAACTTAACTGCCAAATAGAAGAAAGGCGAGCCCAGTTTAATAAATCTTCTGATTTTGTAATTACAATATTGCTGTCGCTAAACTCTTGATCCAGTAATCCCATATATTCGCTTTCTATATTTTAAGAAGAAACAGGTTCTTCCTTTTTTTCTAATAATTTTTTTAAGTCTAATTGGTCAATTTTAGGTCGTGCCCATTCAAGATCACCTTTACGCCATTCGTAAGCCATACCTAAAAAGAGTACAAGTAAAAATATTGCACCAACTACAAATCCGTAAAAACCAAATGTTTTATATGTTAATGCCCAAGGAAAGAGTAGTACTATTTCAACATCAAAAATTAGGAAAATTAGAGCCACCACATAAAATCTTATGTTGAATTTTACCCAAGGTGATCCTTCCGGATTTTCACCGCATTCGTAGATTAAATCTTTTTCGTATGAAGGGCGCTTAGGTCTAATTAACATTGAGGCAAAAAAGGCAATACCCACAAAGGCACCAGCAAGAAGCATAAATACGAAAATTTTACCAAACTCTGTTAACATAATCCCTTTATTTTATGGCTTAAAAATTACAACTAGGTCTTATTAAAGTCAAGTTGCTTTGGAATAAAAATGCTTAACTTTTTATCAAAAAATAATTGGACATATTTTTTTATACTATAAAGCAATTTATATGTGATTAATTTGTGAAAATTTGAATAAAACAAAATAAATAAGATATGTTTGAAATTAACTTTAGAAGATGAGCAGATATATAAGTTTTCCCATCTTGGCTGAAATTTATTTTTGAAATCATATAACCCTTTGTGATTGTAGGCAAAATTTAAAATTTCACCGGCACTTTTTATTGCGAATAATTTTGGATCAAATTTATTCCTTTCTATTTTAAAAGGAACTTCACCCAAGCTCAATTCTTTCCAGCCCTCGTTTTTTGCTTTATTAAAAACATAATGAACAAGAGTTTCCATAATTCCAATCGGCGCTTTTGAGTGGCGCAAAATTAATTCTGTATGTAGTTTCTCTTCACTATTTTGAGAAATTAGAATTGCACCGAGCCAATCATTATTGAACTTTTTGAAAACATATAAATAGTTATCCCCTTTAAAATCTGTTTGAAATAAATTTTTTAGTTGTGGTTCTTGAGCGTGAGATGTAAACTTTTTGAATTTATTGAGTTTGCTTTTATTTTCTTCCGAAAATTTAATCTCCTCAATTATTCCATGTCGGTGTCCCCGTTTAATTAATTCTTTTAATGATTTTTTATTAAAATGATTCTGAGAAGTTTTCAGAACAGCTTCCATTCCAATTTGTATTGAAGAAAATCCATACTGAGATAATGTTTTCCTTAAATTAGAATTACAGCCCCTAATTATTGTCTTATATTTTTTGTTTGCTAGTTGTTCAATTTGGTTCTGAATTTTAGAAGTCTGAACAAAATTAAGTGCATACCATCGCAAATTCCATTTGTCTATTATTTTGGAATCAGATGTTTTACTATTTATAATTGACCAGCTAAGTGGTAGAGAGTTCATACACTAAAATTATTCTTAATTATTTTAGCAGTGAATTTAATATATTTATATGAAACAATTTTGGCGCGTTCGTCTAGTGGCTTAG
>CAYXXW010000047.1:0-15007 GCA_964469115.1 uncultured Melioribacteraceae bacterium | reverse complement strand
TTTCTGAAGATGAAATTATGTCTTTTATAGAAAATCTTCAGAATGAAAAAGGTTCATTTAGTGGCGCAATTATGGATGATTATGCATAGTTGACAGAAGATAAAACTTCTTTAATTCCAACAAACCGAGTGATTAAACTATGCTCGGTTTTTTATTTTTAATCCCATCCTCTAAAATTAGATTTAAGCAACTTATTTCTTTGATTTATTTCCTAACTAGTTATATCTTTGCATTATTTCTAACATAAAATAATACTTATGAAGAATCTAATAGAAAAACTTAACTTACTTGAAAACAAATTTGATGAAATAATAGTGAAGCTCATTGAATTTGAAAAAAAATATGATGTTGAAATTAACGATGTTAATCCTGTGTTTACTGAGAGCGCAAAAAATCTAGTTCATTATTTAGCATTTAGGAGTTTTGATATTGCCTCTCTTCAAGATGATCTAAGAGATTTGAGCTTACCAAGTTTATCAAATATTGAGCCCCATGTTATGAAAAGTTTATTGGCGATTAAGAATATAATTGAAAGACTGAATGAAAAAGAGGGCAGCCCTCAAAAGAGAGGAATACTTTCTGTTAAAAAATCTAAAAAACTTCTTAATAGGAATACAAAACTATTATTGGGTAAAAAATCAAAAAAGAGACGAACCAGGATAATGGTGACTTTGCCAAATACAGCGGCTGAAGATTACAAATTTGTACACGGTCTGTTAAAGTCGGGAATGAATTGTGCCAGGATAAATTGTGCTCATGACGATCAAAAAATTTGGCAAGACATGATTCAAAATGTGAATGAAGCAAGTAAAAAATTAAATAAGAGCTGTAAAATTATGATGGATTTAGGCGGACCAAAATTACGTACAGGACAAATGGTGCCTGGTCCAGAAGTTATACACATTAAACCGAAAAGAGATGAATATGGAAAAGTTGTATTACCTGCCAAAATCTGGATTGCTCCACCAGATTTTCTGCCACCCGATGAATCAGCTGATGCAATTTTACCTGTAGATGAAATATGGTTTAAAAAAATAAAACGCGGAAACACAATTACATTTATAGATTCTAGAGATAAAGAATGCAAAATATATGTTGAAAAGAAGCAAGGGAAAGGGAAATGGGGTACATGCTCGGACTCAGCGTATGTGAAGTCTGGAACTAAATTAAAGTTAATAAAGAAAAAAGATGGTATTGAAAAAATTAGAGTTGGTGAACTCCTACCGCTTGAACAATTCATTTTACTAAAAGTGGGCGATAAACTTTCTCTAACAAAAGAACCAATACTTGGTGAATCTGCAAAATATGATGAACTCGGAAATCTTATTGAGCCAGCACACGTATCGTGCACCTTACCAGAAATATTTGGTGATTTAAAACCCCAAGAGCCTATATTCTTTGATGATGGTAAAATTGAGGGGATAATAGAGTCAGTTAGTGATGAGAAATTAATAGTCAAAATTACCTATGCAAAAGATTTAGGAAGTAAGCTAAAAGCAGATAAAGGAATCAATCTTCCTGTTAGTGATATTAAAATTAGTGGTTTAACAATTAAGGATAAGCAAGATCTTAAGTTTGTTGTGAATAATGCTGACGCAGTTAATTTTTCATTTGTTAACAATGAAAACGATGTTGAACAATTGCATAAAGAAATTAAAGACATTAATCCGAATCTAGGTGTTATTTTAAAAATTGAAACTCAGAAAGGATTTAAAAACCTACCAAGAATATTATTGAGAGCAATGCAAATGTCTCCGGTTGGTGTAATGATAGCACGTGGCGACTTAGCCATTGAGGCCGGATGGAAAAATTTTGCAAGTATACAAGAAGAAATAATGCGTGTATGTGAAGCTGCACATATTCCTGATGTTTGGGCTACTCAGGTACTGGAAAATCTTGTAAAAAAAGGCGTTCCAACAAGATCGGAAATTACTGATTCTGCATTGGCTCAAAGAGCAGAATGTGTTATGCTAAATAAAGGATACTATATAAATAAAGCTGTAAAAATGCTTGATAAAATATTGCGCAGAATGCAGCATTTTCAAAAAAAGAAGGATATAATGCTTCCAAAATTAGAGGGAGCAGAATATTTATTCTTATCTCATGAAATTTATAATATTAATTAATTGTTCCTTGCATAACGAAATTACTAATACGGATTTGCTAGCAAGTAAAATCTAAATATAGTTGATAGTCCTAATAGGGAAATGAAGTAAAAATGTTAATTAAAAAAACAATTGAAGAATTGAGATTATTTTCAAGATTAATCTTGCTGGCTTTTATAATATCTTTTTCAATACTCGCCGCGCAATCAAATACAAATAATCATAGTGTGTATTTAATTTCAAATATTGTTGATATTAAGGATAATGACAAATTTATCTCTAGATTAAATGAGATCTTCACTAAACAAAAAAGTCCATTTACTGTGTTAATAAATGGAGATCTGGTAGGCTCTAAATTTGATAAAAATATTGAAAAAGACTCAGTTAGAATATTTCAATTACTTGATTTTTTATCAAAATTTGAAGATGGGAAAACTATTATTGTTCCAGGCGAACGAGATTGGGACGATTCTAAGAAAAATGGATTAAAGAATGTAAAAAAACTCGAAGATTTAATTAAATCCTTAAAATTAAAAAATGTTAAATGGGCAATTAAAAATGGTTGTCCGGGCCCAAAGGAATTTGAACTTGATGATAATTTATTATTAATTACAATCAATACTCAATGGTGGAACCATCCCTTTGACGTGCCGGGACCAATTGACGGAGATTGTAAAATTGCAACAACCGATGACTTCAAGGAGGAATTAGAAGATCTATTAAATGAGAATCCAAATAAAAACATTATAGTTGCAGGGCATTATCCCATTATATCAAATGGAGAATATGGTGGCAATCAGTCCTTTTATAAGCACATCTTCCCTTTAACAGATTGGATCAAGGGGCTTTATTTACCTCTACCATTCTTGGGTAGTATTTATAAAGCGTTTAGAGAAAATATTGGAACAAGTGATGATATAATAAATGAACATTATGAAGAAACAAGAGACCTATTAGAAAATATTATTGCTGAATATCAATCAATAATTTATTTAAGCGGACATGAGAAAACTCAACAAATTGTTGAACGTGATGGGAATTATTTTATTAATAGCGGTGCCCCGGAAAATGTAGAGTATGCTGCCAATATCAAAGGAAGTATCCTTGATAAAAACGAACCTGGTATTATTGAAATTATCTATCATGATAATGGTAAAGTTGAATCAATATTTCATGAATTCAAAAAGAATTCAAAGTCAATTACTTCTTCAAGTTTGGTTTTATTCGAATCAGCTTGTATGGCTGAGAATGAGGACACACCAATAAACTACCAGTTTAAGCCTTGTAAAGAACAACAGACCGCCTCTGATAAGATGCAGAAGGAATATCCGCAAATTGGTAAAACAATAGCTGGACCTGAATATGAAGCCGGAAGTTTCAAAAGATTTTTTATGGGTGATCATTATAGAGATTCCTGGACTGCTGAAGTTGAAGTTCCTTATCTAAATTTAGATACAGCAAAGGGAGGATTAACAGTTCTTAAAAAAGGTGGAGGTCGACAAACTTTATCTCTAAAATTTCAAGGGAAAAATGGAATTCGATATACTTTTCGCTCGGTTAACAAAGACCCTATTAAGGCACTGGATTATGAATTCCGTGAAACAGGTATTGCAAAAATCGTTAAAGATCAAACAACAACTCAACATCCGTATGGTGCAATGGCAGCGGATATTCTCTTAAATGAATTGGGAATTATTCATGCTCATCCCAAATTATATATAATGCCCAATGATCCTAAACTTGGATCATTTCAGAAAGCATTCGGGAATATGTTGGGGATGTTAGAAGAAAACCCTTCTGATCCTAAAAAGGACGAGTTAGGCTATTTGGGTGCTTCAGAAATTGTTAGGAGTAATAAACTTTTCAGGAAACTATATAATGACCATGATAATACAGTTGATTCTAAAGAATTTGCTGTTGCAAGAGTTTTTGATATTCTAGTAGGTGATTGGGGAAAGCACGATGACAATTGGAAGTGGGTCGGATTTAAGGAGAATGGGAAAACACTATTCAGACCAATGCCAAGAGACAGAGATCATGTTTTTTCAAGATGGGATGGAGTCTTGCCTTGGCTAGCGGATAGAGAATGGGCAAAAGAAAGCGGGGAAGATTTTAACTATGAAATAGTTGGATTAAGAAGTCTAATGAATCAAGCTCGTCATTTAGATAGATTCTTGGCTGCAGATTTATCAAAAAAGGATTGGATTGAAGCAGCAAGGTTTGTTCAAAGCAAAATAACAGATGATGTAATAGAATCAGCTGTTAAAAATATGCCATATGAGGTTTATGAAATATCAGGCAAAGAAACAGAGAGCAAATTAAAGGCTAGAGTTAAAGATTTGGAAAGATATGCAGCTGATTACTATGATATGATTTCATCTGAAGTTGATATAGTTGGCTCTAATAAAAAAGAATACTTTGATGTTATCAGAAATAATAAAGAATCCGTAACTGTTAATGTCTACAATGTTAAAAATATAGAAAGAGGTGAAGAGCTGTTTTATTCACGCACCTTTTATCCTAAAGAAACCAGCGATATAAGACTTTATGGTTTAGATGGAAGAGATATTTTTAATATTTCCGGAGAAAGCAATGAATCGATAAAAGTAAGAATAATAGGCGGAACAGGGAAAGATTCGATTAATGATGTTTCAAATTCTTCTGCAAAAACATTAGTTTATGATGAAGGAAAGAAAACTATAATAAACAAAGGTCCCAACACAATAATAGTTGTTCCATATAATAAATCTCTTTACAAATATAATAGAACAGCTTTTGCATATGATACATACTTCCCGCTGCCATATATTTCTTATAGTGCTGATGACGGCATAATTATTAATGCTGGTGTAAGTTTTACTCTGCATAATTTCGATAAACAGGATTATAGCGCCAAACACAGTATTCAAATTGGGGCATCCACAAATGAAAGTTATGGCATAGAGTACGCTGGAAGGTTTCATCATGTGTTATATGATTTAGATTTAACGTTAACCGGGCATTATGATGAACCTTTGCCGTATACTTATTTCTATGGTTTTGGTAATGAAACTGAAAAAGATGAAAAGAAGTACACACAGAATTATTATAGAACGCGTTATGCATCTAGAGGATTATCTTTGGGTTTGATTAGAGACTTTTGGAAAAAAAGCTCTTTATCAATAAGCGCCGGTTATAAGAATAATGAACATCAGGAAGAATCCAATCAAACACTTTTTTCTGATCAAAATTTTATTGGTACTGATAAAGTAAATTTAATTGAAGGAACAGCAGCTCTAAATCTGGATTTTAGAAATCGATCTACTCTACCAACCAGCGGCACAAAGTTTTTTGCAGAATACAATAATGGTTTTGTTACAAATCTAGATTATGTAAACTATGGAAAGTTATTGCTAATTGGCGAGGGTTATATTTCTTTTCCAATAATTCTGCCGGTAACACTTGGATTAAAAGCCGGTGTTGGCAAAAGTTTTGGTAAAATCCCATTTTATAACCAGTTTACTTTAGGTCAGAATACATATTTAAAGGGCTATAGAAATAATAGATTCACAGGCAAATCAATTGCATTTATGCAGTCAGAGTTAAGGTTAAATTTGTTTGGATTTAGTGGAGTATTAGTACCGATGAAAGTTGGATTGATAGGGTTTTTTAATTCCGGTCGTGTATACCAACCTGGAGAGAGCTCAAGTAAATGGCATAATGGTTATGGTGGCGGATTATTTATTATTCCCCTTAGAGAAGAGTTCACTATTTATTCAACAGTAAGTTTTTCTGATGAAGAATCATTGTTGTTTGAGTTTGGTTTGGGAAGCGCTTTATGAAATTATTGTTAGAAATTAAACCCCAATCCAAAATAGAATAAATAGGATTCCTCTGACTTAGCCAAAGTTGCAACTAAGTTAAAATCTCTATCTAAGTAAGATAACCACAATCCCCCGCCAAAACTTGGATGCCACAATTTGGAATTGTTGCTTTCCGTAAAAACTCTGCCGGTCTCTGCAAAGGCATGAAAGCCCAAATCTCCATTTATAATTATCCTTACTTTAGATAAATGAGTTCTCATTTGTGCCGTGCTGTATAAAGAAGCATCGCCGGAAAAGCGTTCCCGATTAAAACCTAACAAATTATTTGAACCGCCTAAAAACGCAGAGGATAAAAATGGATATTTACCCCATACTTTTTCTCCAAACACTCTAAACGCAAAAGTAGTTTTAGACAATAATGAAGTTATGAAATAAGTTCTTAAATCAAGAGCTGCACCACCAAAGCGTTTTTTAACATCTAGTAATTTTGGTGAATAATAGATTGTGCCATCTGCATAAAAACCACTTTGTGTAAATGAAATTTTATCTCTAGAATCATATGTGAATTTAGCTTTTGTTTTTGCAGAAGCAAACTTGCCTAAGCCATACTGCCCTTCAGGGAATAATTCTAGTAATGATTCATTTACTAATTCAGTCTCTGAATACAAATATTCAAAACCTAAACTTAACTTTACTATGGGAGAAAAAGTATATTCCAAAGAAGGATTAACTGAAACAAGAGTTTGTTCTAATCTATAGTTATGTTCTTCTTCAAGCTTCGCGCTAAATTCTGTTTCATTACCATATCCATAATATTGAGTTATTAGCAATTCATTTGCGCCAACATTAAAATTAAGAGAAACATTTTTGGAAATCGAATTAAAAGTGGATTCAAAACTTATTGCTCCGGCATTTGGCTTTGTTGCATATTGTGCAGAAACAAAATATTTGTTTTTATAAGGAGTGTTTCTAAATCCATATTGGTGTAAGTATGTTCCAGCTCCCAAAATAAACCCATCATGAGTAGAATAATTAACAATCGGGTAAAAGAATGTTTCACTTGATCTGTCTTTTTGTAATGGCCTATATCTTTCTTCTTGATTTTCCGGCACAATTATTTTTTCATCATCATAAGTGGTTCCAGAATGGTAACTAATCTTAGTTTTCTTTCCGGAATCATAAATTTTAGTTTTATTTTCTGCATCAGGAATTGGAGTGACTGATAAAAAATATCCGTTAACTCTAGAGCTGTCAATAATTTCATCTGCGCCATTACCACCAATTATTCTAATCAAAATTCCATCTTCAACATTGCCGGTCAGTTTTATTAAATCATCGCCATCAAGTAAGTAAATTCTTATTTCATCAGTAACATTGTTATCAAAAACTTTTTCAAAGTAAGGTTCATATTTATCAAGCTGATTCTTTTTAATATCTTTATAAATTTTCAACTGCGTATTATTATTATCAATCCTATTTATTTCTACATAGTCAACATCTTTATTTCCGTAAATATCAACAACAGTATTTACAAATTTGTAATAATCATTTGAAATTTCACTTAACTTATCTCTGCGTGATTTTAATTTTGTTATAATTTCATTTTTGGAAATTTGACAAACCTCCTTGGGCAATTCTTTTACTGCAGTAATTATTAGTTCATCGGTGAGTTTTTCTTGAACAAAGGTTGTTACAGAATCCCACTCAGCCTTTGTAAGTTGTGTTAGAAAATGCCGATCAACAAATCTTCCGTTCCAAGTTAAGTCTTCTATGTTATTATAAGAATTTTCAAAGCTATTAAATTGCGGAATCAAATATTCTGCTATTCTGACAAGCAATCCATCGAACTTTGCAAACACTTGATCACGATCTCTTGGAATTGGCAGCCAAACTTTTTTATCCCCATCATCATACTGTGCCCATTTCCATTGATCGGCATGCCTATCCCAATCTCCAAGAAAAATATCAGCAAGTCTAGCTTTAAGATATCCTTTTGAATTTACGTATTCATCTTCCTTCTTTTCAAGCCGCTCAAATAAATCCAGAGTACCTTCAATTTTATTTGCGTTTTCAAAATAAATGTTTTCATCTTCTTCCACATCGGGATGAATTTCCATAACACCCAGCATTCCGCCAAACTCACCTCTAAACTCTCCAAGTTCTTCAACATTAGGCATATAATAAAGAAAAGGTTTTGCTTGGAGTATTTTTAACGAATCTAAAATGGGCGCTACTACAAATGCTGCATACGGGTTTGATGAACTAATTTGATCTTGAATTATATCAGCAGCAATAGATTCGCGGAAAACCGATGGCAATGTTTTAGAGGGATCTTTTGCAATGGAACGAAACTTCCAATAATGTCCGTCATTTCCTTTAAATCTTAAAGACTTTGTTTGGAAACCGCCCCCTTTTTTGGTTGGAGTTAATCCACCGGCAAATTTATTTAGATCTAAAACTTTTACTTTAAGCGGAGTTGTCCAAACATCCCGCCAATGTTTACCAAATAAAAAATTATGAAGCCAATCTGCTTCGTATTCACTTCCGGCCGGGATTAATATTTCATTACTATTTGCAGATTGCCCGTATACGTTTACTGAAGTAAACAATGTGGCTATAATCAAAAATATTCTTATAAATTTCATCATATTATTTTGTCTTGTTACCTAGATTAATATTTTATTATTTGTTGAATTTATAAGTGGTGATAGTAGCCGATTTACTTACAGACTCATCGCTTATTAGCATATCTCTATTTTTATTAAATGCTAATCCTTCCGGTTGGGGATGATTTTTATTTTTTAATTTCCAACCATCCACTACATTACCTTTTCTATCTATCTCTATAATTGAACTGCCTCCTTTAGAAGATAAAATGAAAAAATTTCCGGTTTCAGGATCACGTGAAATTGCTGATGGAAAAAATTCTTTTAATCCATATTTATTCCTTAATTCTTTAAGCGATAAAAGAAAACGCGGAGTTTCATTTAATTTATTTGTATCAAGGCCAAAGGAGTAAACCGCGCGCATTCCTTTGTTTTTCTTTCCAGCATAATTCTTAGAAGCAATTAAAAGTGAATTTGTAACTGGATCATAGCACAACCCCTCAAACTCGAAGTTCGAGGAGAAACCAAGCTCTATTTCTTTAAAATTCACTTTCTCTAAATCAGAGCCTTCGCGAAAGTCATATAAAATTCCATTGCTTGTTATTAAAAAAAATCTGTTCTGTGCAATAGCAATATCTTCAAAATCGGCTTCAATTCCCCAGCTTCCCAACTGAAATCTTTTAATTATTTTACCATCTGCTTGGTTTATCTGATAAACAACACCAATTTCATCATTATGCCCAAAGAGGTTTCCTTCATTCGAAAAACAAATACCAGATATTTCATTAAGACTACTTGGAAGTTTTATAACTTTTGAACTAATTGATATGAAATTATTAACTGGTTCTACTTTTTTGTTCTGACACTGAATAAATGATAATGTAAATAGCACCGACAACACTAAATTATTATGCATGATAAAAAATCCTAATTATTAAAGTTATAAATTTATCACAAACAATTCTTACATTCTATATTTATGCGACCAAACGGTTACAATATTTTTAAATTCACCTACCGAATCCTTCGGGTTTACTATTAGTTTAATAATAGTTCTCTGACTAAAATAATTATTTTAAGGATGTCTGCAAAGATAAAGAGACAATCCCAGTTTTCACTTGTATTAAAAAATCTAAAATCCTACGCAAGTTTATTTCAAAACTGTCGTCATAAGTAGTAGAACACTTATTTAATTAAAAATGGAGAATAAAATGAACACAACAAAAAGATTCAATTTAGGCATTATCTTAATACTAACTTCAATGGTATTGTTTAGCAGTAATATCTTTGCTCAACAAAGACAAGGTGGTCAACAAAGAGAAGGTCAAGGAGCACCGCCAATTCCAAACGAGACACAAATTATTAAAATGGTTGATGATCTATCAGCAGAACTATCATTAAAGGAAGATCAAAAAGTAGAAATACTTGCATTATATAATGATCATTTTAATGAAGTGAAATCTTCAATGAATAGTGGGAAAAAACCAAGCAGAGAAGAAATGGAAAACCTAAAAACTAAGTTTGAAAATAAAGTTAAAAGTCTATTAAATGATGAACAGCAAGATTTGTTTGTTGATTTTATTAAAAAGAACCAAAAACAAGAAGGACAGAAATCTAATAGAAGATAGTCTATTTAAGATTAGAAATGGAAACCAAAATGAAAACCTTAAAAATATTTATCCTTTTTACAATAGCATTTATGTTTTTTGCATGCAGTGAAGATGATTCTGTAATCTCTAGTGATACTGATGAAGTTACTTTGGAAGATGTTGACGTCAATCCCGAATACATAGTAATAGATACAGGTCAGAAAAATTACTACAATAGTGACGGAGATGTCATTGATGCTCCTTCAGCAGGCGAATCATTCTTTGGTCAAGATGCCCAGTTTGATGGAACTCAATTCTCTTTTGAGGTAAGTGATGGTATTGTAACGGACCTGAACACCGGATTAATGTGGCAGCAAATTCCCTCTTCTGAAGACTTCTCATGGTCAGATGCTGTCACCTATTGTCAATCTCTAGAGCTAGGTGGTTATGATGATTGGAGAATGCCTACTTTGAAAGAACTATTTTCAATTAGTAACTTTAATACTGGCTGGCCTTATCTTAATACTGATTACTTCAACCTTGCTAGCGGTCAAATAACTAAAGATGAACAGTATTGGTCAAGTAATTATTATGTCGGTGTTACTGTTGAGGGAGGTTCAAACGCAGCATTTGGCGTTAACCATGTCACGGGTCATATTAAAGCTTACTCTGCTAACGCTTCTGGTCCTGTTGGAGGAAAATATGTAAGAGCTGTTCGAGGAGATCAGTATGGAGTTAATGATTTTACAGAAAATGGTAATGGAACTATTACAGATAAAACAACTGGGCTAATGTGGGCGCAAGATGATGGCGGTGTTACTTTAGATTGGGGAAATGCTTTAGCTTATGCTGAAAACTCCGAATTAGCAGAGTATACTGATTGGAGATTGCCTAACGTAAAAGAACTTCAAAGCATTGTGGATTATTTATATTCTCCAAGTGCAACGGATGCCTCTAAAGTTAGTCCAGCGATTGACCCAATTTTTAGCTGTACACCAATAACAAACGAAGCTGGCAATGATGATTATGGATATTATTGGACAAGTACTTCTGCGCCATTTAGAAGTGGAGAACCATATTATTATGCTTGGTATGTAGCTTTTGGTATGGCTGTTAACGGTGAGGGTGAAGATTTTCATGGAGCTGGTGGTGTTAGGTTTGACACAAAGGTTGAAAGTGGCCCACTAGGCGAAGGCGGTGAAAGATATTATAATTATGTAAGACTTGTTAGAGATGCAAACTAATTATATTACTATTAAAGTATTTACAGAATTGAAATTTGTCATTCTGAGGAGTTCGGCAAATGCCGGACAACGTGAGAATCTCCTACTTGAATCTAAAAAGAAGGTTTCTCATTCACCCGCCTCGGCGACAGGTTCGTTCGAAATAACAAAAATCTTGTTTTCTTTAACTTTTGTTAATTGAGTTGCCCTTTATTAGGATTTAGTAAAGGGCTTTTTTATCCCACAATATTTAAGCGCAAGTTTTTCATAAAAATAACGTCAAAATTAGTAGAAGCAAGCATTCTTAAAATAAATCAGGATTGTAAAATGAATTTAAATAAATATAAAACGGCTTTTCTACTTTTACTTATTGTATTATTTCTGAGCTGTACAGAAGATGCCCCAAATAGCACAGTGGAATTAGATGACATAGAAATAGAAACCAGTCTTGATCTTTCAGATTGGTCAACCACTACACATAGCAATGATGCAAATCCAAATTATGATATTGTATTTCCTCAAGATCAAGTGAACAGAATAGATTTAGTTATTTCTTCTACCAATTGGAATATTATGATTGATGATATGACTAATAATTATGGAAGCTTTGGTTCTGGTGCTGGCGGTCCCGCAGATGATTCGGACGATAACCCAATTTATGTTCCATGCTCATTATTCTTTAATGATATTGAGTGGTATCAAGTGGGATTGCGATTTAAAGGAAACTCTAGTCTGAAAACAACATGGGGCCAAGGAATCTGGAAATTACCATTAAGATTAAACATAGATCGATTCGAAGATGAGGTTCCAGAAATTAATAACCAACGGTTTTATGGATTTAAAGAACTATCACTTGCTAATAATTATGATGATGAATCATTGCTTCGCGAAAAGGTTGTTCCGGAAATATTTAGAGATTTTGGTGTTCCCGCACCGCAAACTGCATTCTACAGAATCTATGTTGATTATGGCGATGGTCCGATCTACTTTGGCTTATACACAATGATTGAAATAGTTGATGATACAATGATTGAAGATCAATTTACAGAAGACAATGGAAATATTTATAAACCGGAAGGAAACGGTGCAAGCTTTGCAAAAAATACATTTAATACTGGCGATTTTGAAAAAAAATCGAATGAAGAAACTGATTGGTCGGATGTAGAAGCATTATATAATATTCTTCACTCTACTCAAAGAACCAGTGATCCTGAAACTTGGAGAAACTCACTGGAACAAGTCTTTAGCAGTGATCAATTTCTAAAATGGTTAGCTGTAAATACAACAGTACAAAATTGGGATACTTATGGAGTAATGACTCACAATTACTATCTATATAATAATCCGAAGAATAATCAATTGACTTGGATTCCTTGGGATAACAATGAGGCCTTGCAAACCGGAAAACAAGGTGGTGCAATATCTATATCTTGTAACGAAGTTAGCAGCAACTGGCCATTAATAAGTTACTTGTTGGATGATGATGTTTATCAGGAAAAATATAAGAACTACTTAAGCGGTGTTATAAGTTCAGCTTTTGAACCATCAAAGATGATTTCTAAATATCAAAATTTTGCTAACACAATAAGAGAATATGCTGTTGGCACTAGTGGAGAACAAAGTGGGTATACGTTTCTAGAAGCAGATGGAGATTTTGATTCTGCAGTTAGCTACTTGGTTTCACATGTAAGCAGCAGATATAGTGTTGTACAAAACTATATTAACTGATGGCGTTTTATCAATATAAAATAAGCGCACTGCCTACCCGGGCAGGCGTAAGAACAATAAAAATTTATACTAATGAAGCGTTGGCTCCGAATAATTACACATAACTCTTATAACTATTGAACTTACTCTGACCTAATAATACTTACTAAATTTGTGTGCCATATGATTTCAGTTGTTTTAATAATAAGCAAGTAATGCATATGGCGGTCAAACCAAGATCTGAATGTCATTAAATGCCGCTAATCATTTATAGCACAAGATTTATTTGAAAATAACGTCATAAGTAATAGATGTTGGTAGAGACCAAGGTATAAGGAAAATAAAGTTGAAGAGAAAACAAAATATTATAATCATAGCTGCAATAAGCATAGTTCTTCTAATCATATTCTTTTTGCCAGTAAAAGTTCCTTACAAAATTAATAGTGTGGCAAAATTAATGCCTGCTCACCAGTGGATTTTATCACGTGGAACTGATGGTGATATTCAAACTAACACGATCAATCACCTGAGTGGAATTAATAATTCATATCAACTTACTTCTTTTGAAAGAGGTGAGTCGATGGTTTTAGATCTTAATCAGAATTTAACGAATGGACAGATTGTAGAAAAAGGTGATACTGTAGGGGTAATTTATTCAAGCAGTCTGCAAGAAAATTTAGTTCAATTAAAAGGTGACTTGAGTGTATTAACCGCAACGTTAGAAGCGAGTATGAGTGGTGTTAAGAGAACAGAAGTTAAGGAAGCAAGAGAACGTTTAGAAATGTCAAAATCAGAGTATGCTAAACAAACAAAAATTGTTGAACGATTAAATAAACTTTTACAAAAAGAACTTATTGCAGAGGAAGATTACCAAACCGCTTCTGATGAGTTAATGGTACTTGAAAAAGCGGTAAATGTTCGTCAAGCTGAATTGGAATCAAGTTTAAGCGGTGAAAAGGTTGAAGAAATTAATATGTTAAGAAAACAAATTATTGCAACGGAAAACAAGATATCTTTTTTGCAAAACCAAATAGACTCACAAAGCTCTATCATTATTCCATTTAGAGGCAGAATTGAAAGAAGTTTTTCAGAAGACACGTTGCTTGTTTTATCAAATATCGATTTAGGCATTGCTTTTATTCCTGTGGCACTTGAAGAGGTTGGTTATATTGGCGAAGGTGGGCCAGTTGCATTTAGTTCGATAAATTCATCAGAAGTATTAAAAGGTTTTGTACAGATGAAACAACCTGTTATGCAAATCATTGGAGGAGAACAATGCGTTATGGTTTTAGCCACTGTTTATAATATATCAAAAGATTTTATTTCAGGCATGATTACTCACGCAGAAATTAATTGTGGTTCTGTGTCCTTGCAAACCTATCTAAAGCGTAATATTCAATAACAGGATAAGTAAAATGAAATCAAGATATGAATACAAATATTTAGTGCCCAATAGTCTTGTTGATAAAATTAGAGGAGAAATAATGCCGTATATGGAATTGGATAATTTTGCACAAAAGCATAGCGATGGTCAGTATACAGTGCGGAGTATTTACTATGATACGCCTAAGTTTGAATGTTACAAAGAAAAATATGATGGGGTTAAAAATAGAAATAAGTATAGAATTAGAGGTTATGATAAATGCTCTAAAGAAAGTATTGCATTCTTAGAAATTAAGCATAAAAACACAAACTGCATTTCAAAAAGTAGAGCCCCGGTTAATTATTCAAATGTGGCAAAGTCACTTTATTCAGATTTCATAGATGATTATGTAATATCTTTTAGTGGAAATGGAGTTGAATTAAAAGATGCTCATAAATTCTTATACTATTATCATATAAAAAAGCTAAACCCAGCAGTTTTAGTAATTTATGATCGTGAAGCATTCTGGGGAAAGTTTGACGCTTCTTTAAGGTTAACATTCGATAAGAACTTGAGAAGTATTATTTATCCAACTCTAGATCAGCTTTATA
>CAYXXW010000046.1:0-15063 GCA_964469115.1 uncultured Melioribacteraceae bacterium | reverse complement strand
ACAACTGTTGCCACACTGCCAATTATTCCTGCAATTAAAGCTGTTCTGTTTAAGTAGTAATCAAAATTACGAGGTATATCTTTTGGCACCCAAATAAAATCCCCGGACTCTATATGGTAAATATTATCATCATCCGTAACATCAATCCACGCTCTTGTTTTACCTTTAATTAGGTAAATTTCATCTTTTGCTCTTTCACCAATTCCACCTGTTTGCGAGATATAATAATTGTAATCTTCACCTTCTCTAAAATCTATATAACTCGGATTCATTACTTGTCCAAACACATAAACTAAATCCGAGGTTTCTGGAATGTAAATTATATCACCATCTTTCACAATAAACTTACTATTTTCTGAACTACTATCAAGAACTTCTTCAAAATTAACGGCCACAATAGATCTTGAATTTCTAAGTTCATTATCATTTAGAAGACTTAGGGAATCCTCGGTCTCTATATTTGACATTCTGTTCATCATAAGCAGGTCAATTCTTCTATTTTGTCCCCATAATCTAAAGGATCTTCTTCTATCTTGATATTGCTCATTTCCACTTGCTGCTATATTCCGTCTAATGAGTTCTGCATTTCTTAGGTTCGCATTTTGCTTAAATCCACCAGCTTTATCAATAACTTCCTTAATACTGGTCTTATCTTTTGTTATATATATGTATCCAGGTTTATTAACTTCACCATCGACAAGAACTTTGAAGTCACGTCTAAAAGTTTCATCGGCTACTACTCTAATTCTATCACCTCTTTTTAGCGAAGGATTATTTTGGACTGAAAATTCAATTATGTTTTCGTTCATTCCATCATAACTTAACCGAATTATTTCAATTCTATCAATATTTTCAAATGCCGGATTTATCCCCCTCGCAAAGAGTAAAGCTGTATTCAGGTCATCACCATTAACAAATTGGAATTGGGTTGGTTTGTTAACTGCACCCTCGACTTCAATAAAATTTCTCTCCCAATCTAAAGGTGGAAAAATAATTACATCACCTTCAAGCATATAAGGATTATCACTGTAATTAGCGGTCAATCTAAAATTTTTAAGATCAATTTTCTGTTCAGTGCCGTCTCTATGTTTAAGTAAAATTCCCCTTTCGGCGAATTCATCAGTTTCTTTTCTTAGCTCAGTTAAGGATCTTGCGTCTTTTGTAGTAGTCAGCAAAGCCAATCTATACTGATTATAGGTTCTTGTTATAAATTCATCTAGTCTCTCTGTTACTGAAGCAGGAAATGTACCATTAACAATAAAATCACCACCCACCGTAACAGAAATTTTTTGGAGAGCCATCATAGAATTTGAATTGCCGGAGCTTTCATTCATTGAAACCTGTGCAAAGGTTAATGAAACCAAAAAGAAAAAGATTAAAGATATTTTATTTAGCATATATGCTATCTATTCCCGTATTGTGTTTGATAATAATTTTGATACTCGCCGCTGATTATTCTTTCCCACCAATTTTTATTATTCAAATACCAATCTATAGTATTTTCAATAGCATTTTCAAAGTCAAATTTTGGTGACCATCCTAATTCATTCTGAATCTTCGATGAATCGATTGCATATCTTCTATCATGTCCCAATCTGTCTTTGACATATTCAATTAGATTTTCACCTTTACCGAGTTTATTTAATATTAGTTTAACGATTTCAATATTCGGCATTTCTCTACTAGCACCAATATTATAAACTTCCCCGACTCTTCCTTTTTCTAAGACAAGATTTATTGCCTTATTATGATCAAGGACGTAAATCCAGTCACGCACATTCATTCCGTCACCATATACCGGTAACTTTTTATCATTCAATGCATTGATGATCATGAGCGGTATTAACTTTTCGGGAAACTGCAACTGACCGTAATTATTTGAACATCTTGTAATAACAACGGGCATTCCATAAGTATGATAGAAAGACATCGCCATCATATCTGCTGAAGCTTTGCTCGATGAATAAGGGCTGTTTGGAGATAATGGTGTTGATTCGGTAAATAATCCTTCCGGACCAAGACTTCCGTAAACCTCATCTGTGGAGACTTGCAAAAACTTTTCTACGTTGTGTCTTTTTGCTGCTTCTAAAAGTACATTTGTTCCAATAACATTTGTACGAAAGAAAATTTCAGAACCAAGAATACTCCTATCAACGTGTGATTCGGCGGCAAAGTTTACTACGTGAGTAATCTTATATTTTACAAAAAGGTAATCAATCAATTCAAAGTTAGTAATATCACCTTTTACAAAATGATAATTTGTTTTTGAATCTACATCTTTAAGATTCTCTAAATTTCCGGCGTAAGTTAATTTATCAATGTTAACAATTAAGTCATCGCTTTCTGATAATATTGAATTGATATAATTACTGCCAATAAATCCGGCACCGCCGGTAACTAATATTTTTTTCATATTATTTAGGGGATGTAATAACATTCCCTCGTTTTAATTTATTTAAATATTTGTATACAGTTTATTCAAGTTTTACATTTTCTACTTTTTATTACTTCCCCTAAAACGCAAATAGTCCTATAAAAATTCCTGTTTGAATTATTAACCCATCCCCATTTAATCCAGAGGAAACATTTTTTAATTCCTTACCATTAGCAATTTCCCAATCACTGCCAAATGTAAATTGATACCCAACTCCCCCTCTTAATGCAAGAAAACGTGTGATGGGAAAATCAAGATTTAATGTTGGTGTCAGAAAGAAAAATGAATGCTGCATAGAAAATTCTTTATTTTCTGAATCAGGCCCATTAACAATTTCGTCCCAAACTTGGTTCCATCTGATCTCGCCGGCATTTTGATATACATCAATATCTAATGAACCGCCGCCGATCATCAAACCAGCTGATAAAGCCATATTTTTTACAAAAGGCATAGTATATTCAATAGTAGCAGCACCTCCGCCAAGGGAGTATTTTACTTCATTATTGAGATTGTTAAAGTTACTTGATTCCGATTTTGAACCGCTAAAACCAATTCCGCCTAAACGTAAATTGTCAATAATCATTACATAGGCATAACCTCCGCCACCCCAAGCAACAATCGGTCCTTCAAATTCGTTCATTCCCAATTTAGATATTTCCACATTCAAATCATCATAATTTGGGAACATGATCATCGGGGAAAATCCACCGGCTGCACCAAACTTTGCAATCCATCCAATTTGACTTTCAGATTGTGAAAATATTAACGAACTAAAAAGTAAAAGTGATAAAATATATTTTAACATTGCTCTCTTTTCTAAAAGATTCAAGTTAGAAATTTAGTAATTATAACTTGTAATTAAAAATTGATTGATCACACATATATATAAATTTCTGTAAGCACCCGGCACAAAATAATGATTAAAAAAACAATTTAATTATATAATAGTTTACAAAAATTACAAGAAGAGTAAATTCGATTAGTAGTAATTTCAAATAATAATTTTTTATATTTGAATTATAACAAAAAGGCTGTGCTTATTTCTAGGGTAATTGACGAGATCACCTACAACAAGGATGAAATAGCCAGCCTTTTTAATTTTATATTTTAGTCCATCATCATTCTAAGGAATGAAGATCCGCCTCTATTTTTCTTTTGTTCCTGTTTTTCCTCAACTTCAGCACCCTCGAATGCATCCAGTTGATCGAGTTTAAATCCACCGTTTGGAATTATTTTATCATCGGATAAAATTTTGTTAGTTCCTTTTACTCTGAAAATTGTTGGTGTATCTAGTTCTTCAGGCTCTGTTGGCACTTCAATATTCTCAATTGTGTAGCCAGCAAATTTATTTAATTTTTCCTTGCTTTCTTCTTTTTGTTCTAGAACAACTTTACTTGGGTTTTTAGTTTCATTACCAAATCCCGTTGCTATTACAGTGTAAGATACGCTATCATTCATTTCTTCTTTACTTACCCAGCCAAAAATAATATTGGCTTCTTCACCTGCTGCATCATAGATAACTTTGTTGCCTTCATCAATTTCCTGCATAGTTAAATCATCGGAACCTGTTACGTTTAGTAAAATATTTTTTGCTCCCTTAATACTTATTCCATCTAGTAGTGGCGATGAGATTGCTTTTTGTGCTGCTTCAATTGCACGATTTTCACCATTTGCAAATCCCGCTCCCATTAATGCTTCACCGCTTGAATTCATTACCGATCGAACATCTGCAAAGTCAACATTTATTATTCCTGGGATTGTAATAATATCTGCAATTCCTCTTGTAGCTTCATAAAGTACTTCGTTTGGTTTATCAAATGCGGTTCGCGCGGAAACTGTTCTATCAAGTATGTTAAGTAATCTATCATTTGGAATAACAATTAGACTATCTACATTTCTTCGTAAGTCATGAATACCTTCTTCAGCATTGAGCATTCTTCTTTTACCTTCCCATTTAAATGGTTTGGTAACAATACCAATTACAAGTGCACCGATACTTTTAGCAATAGCGGCAACAATGGGAGCGCCGCCTGTTCCTGTTCCACCACCCATTCCGGCAGTAACAAAAACCATATCGCTACCTTCAAGCACTTTAGTAATCTTTTCTCTATCTTCTTCTAATGCTTTTCTACCAACATTTGGATCAGCTCCTGCACCCAAACCTCTGGTAATATTAGTTCCGATCTGAATTTTATGATCAGCACTGCTCATCTGCAATACCTGCGAGTCAGTGTTAATAGCAACGTATTCAACTCCGTTAAGACCTTTAGCTATCATGCTTTCGATAGCATTGCAGCCGCCGCCGCCTACACCAACTACTTTTAATTGCGCCGATAATAATTCATCTCGGTCAAGAGTTACAAAATTGGGCATATCTTCCTCCTTGTTGTAGTATTTTATAATTCGTCAAAAAATTCTTGTACTTTTTTAAAAAATTTATTTATTCCTAATTTTCCAATAGATGTTTTAGATTTAATGTTAAACATTGCTTGCGAACTAGTTGTACCGGGCACGCCTCTGATTAATCCGGCTACTGTTGCAAATTCTGGACTTTCAATTTCATTTGACAATCCAGCGCCAAGTTCCAATGGTACACCAATTCTTGTCGGCTGACCAAAAACTTCTTCGGCTAATTCCGTAATGCCTTTAAGAAGCGAACCGCCGCCAGTTAAAACGATTCCAGCTTTAGTTTTATTTTTAAAGTCAGTTTGTCTTAATTCATTATCTATTAGTGTGAATAGTTCTTTCATTCTAACATGTATAATTTGTGTAAGTAAGGATATTGGAATTTTAATATTCCCTCTGGCGCCAACACCTTTGATGTAAATGTCTTCATCTTTAATTATTGCTTCTTCAAGAGCGTAGCCGTATTGCTTTTTTAATTTTTCTGCTTCAACCGTTACTATTCCTAGTGACTCCCTGATATCATTGGTAACTTGATTTCCTGCAACACCAATAACCTTGGTATGTTTGATACTTTTATCATGGAACACAGCAATATCAGTTGTCCCACCACCAATATCAATCAATGTTACACCAAGATCTTTTTCATTTTCTTCAAGCACAGATACACTTGATGCAATTGGCTGCAAAATATAATCTTGAACAGTATACCCAGCTCTCTCAACCGACTTCCTGATGTTCTGCATAGCAGGCACAGAAGCAAGTACCACGTGATTTAATGCTTCTAATCGTGAGCCGCACATACCAATTGGATTTTCAATACCACCTTGATGATCAATGTAAAATTCTTCCGGTATTATGTGTAGAATTTGTCTGTCAGTTGGAATTTGAATTGTCTTTACATCCGCTTTTAATCTATCAATATCTGTTTGACTTATTTCTTTATCTACATGGCTGATTGTAACATAATTTCTATGTCTCAAACTTGTTATATGCTCGCCTGCAACGCCTACATTTACCGCTCGGACATCAATATCGGCTCTATTTGAGGCTATACTCATAGCTTCCTTAATTGCGGCGGCAGTTTTGGCAATATTTGCTACTAAACCTCTATTTAGTCCATCAGATGGAGCAACTCCAAAGCCGAGAATATCAATTTTATTTTCCATTTGTTCGGCAATAACAGCACAAACTTTCGTAGTCCCTAAATCTAAACCGGCGATAATATTTTTTTTCATATTTTTTCCTCATCTCTCGTTGATAACTCATCTAGTCCTAAATAAACCATTTCGTTATATCTTAAATCAACATAGTCCAAGTAATTAGTTATTTTATTGCCTTTTACATGTTTATATATTTTTGATAGAAAAACAGTTTTTTCAATTTCATTGTTTTTGCCAAAGTAGATTGGCGATGTTAAATCAGATAAGTGTATTGAAACACCTCCGCCCTTATTCAAATTGATTTCTGAAATGCTTTGGTACAAATTATTATCGTAAACTTTCGCTGTAGAAATTATTTTTAATGCACAGAGTAAATTTTCATTACTTACTGCACTATCAAAAACATGAATACTCTCTGCAGCATAGTTATCGATGATAACAGGAAGATTAATATTCTTAGTTGAGGGTAACCATGGTACTATCTCAGAATCAATTGAAATCATATACTGCTTTGATTTACTCAATAAAACAGCATCTATCTTTTTTTCATATATCTTAACTGTTGCGATTCCTCTTTCAATCAATTGGATGTCAACATTTTCAATATATGGATGTTTTGCAAGTCTGTCCCTAATCAAAGCTGCTGAAATACCTAATAGGTGATCTGGACTATTTAGCTGCGAGTAGATTAAATATTCTTTTTCACTTAAAAAATTATTTCCCGTCAATTCGATTTTAGTGATATCATTTATTTCACTTTTTTCTAGAGTGAATGCAAGCAAACCAATTATTCCTAGAACAATAAATAAGAGCACAAAATGTTTAATATCAGATCGTGATTTCATATTTACTTACCTTCTTGAGTTTTAATTTCTTGAACAAATTTTTCACCAAACTTCCATATATCGCCTGCACCCATTGTAATTATTATATCATCATCCTTTACTAAAGTTTTTAAGAGAGTCGGAATTTTGTTCTTATTCTCTTCATAAATGACATTCTTGTGACCAAAGTCTCTGGCAGCATCAGCTATAAGTTTTCCAGTGATTCCTTCAATAGGTTTTTCTCTTGCCGGATAAACATCTGTGCAGATAAAAATATCTGAGTTCAAGAATGATCTTCCGAATTCAGCATAAAAATCTCTGGTTCTTGAATAAAGATGAGGCTGAAAGACAGCCACCAATCTTCGCTTCCACCCACTTCTAATTCCATTAAGAGTAGCTGTTGTTTCTGTTGGGTGGTGTGCATAGTCATCTATAACTAATATTTTATTATTATACTTAGTTTCAAATCTTCTATAAACACCGGCAAAGTTTGATAACGCAAGTTGAATTTTCTTAAAATCAACACCCATCTCTTTTGCAATGGTTACAGCTACAAGAGAATTTTTAACGTAATGCAATCCTGGAATATTTAAATTGATCTTCCCAAGCTCTTCACCTTTATAAATTACTGTATAACTGCTTTTATTTTTTTCATAATTAATATCCACAGCTCTAACATCAGCTTGAGGAGAAACGCCATAAGTAATAATTATTTTATTGATGCTAGGGATTATATCTTGAAGAGCTGGTTCATCTAAGCAAAGAACTACAAATCCGTAGAAAGGCACTTTGTTTGCAAACTGAATAAATGCTGATTTGATATCATCTAAATCCTTATAAGTATCTAGATGTTCTTGTTCGAGTGTTGTTATCGCTGCAATACTAGGTGTTAGCTGTAAAAAAGTTCTATCAAACTCATCAGCTTCAACTACAATATAATCTCCATTTCCTAGTCTAGCATTTGTTCCGCCTAATCCGCTAAGCTTTCCTCCAACAATAATCGTTGGGTCAATTCCGCCTTCTGTTAAAACCAAACCGACCATAGAAGTAGTAGTAGTTTTACCGTGCGTTCCGGCAATTCCAATACCATACTTCATTCGCATGGTTTCTGCAAGCATCTCAGCACGCTTTATTGTTGGGATCTTTCTATTGCGTGCTTCTTTAACTTCTGGATTTTCTAAGTTAACAGCCGATGAATAAACAACTAAATCAACATTATCAAGATTCTCACCATTGTGCCCTTCATGAATTTCAGCACCCAAATCTTGCAAATGATCTGTAACTTCAGAAAGAGCTAGATCCGAGCCCGAAACTTTAAAGCCTTGGTTGATCATGATTTCAGCTAAACCGCTCATTCCAATGCCGCCAATACCTATAAAATGAATTTTCTTAATAAAATTACTTATCATTTATTTACTCTTAATTTTTTCTATTTTCTGCAAGTCTTATTACGTCTAATGCTATATCATAGGCTGCATTAGGCTTTGAAAATTTTTTAATATTCTCTTTCAGTGCTGCCAAAATTGTATCATTAGAAATAGTTTCAATTACTTTATTTCCAAAATCAAATGGTAATCGGCTGTCTTCAATCATCAAACAGGCATTTTTATCTATCAATGATTTAGCATTTTTATATTGATGGTTGGCGGCAACGTTGGTTGATGGAACAAAAATTACCGGCAAACCTAGATATGCTACTTCCGCAATTGTTGTTGCTCCTGCTCTTGCAGCCAACAAATCACACGCTGAAAAAGCCACTTCCATTTCTGAAATAAAGGGTTTCACTTTTATAGCATCATTTTGAAGATGCTTATATTCATCAAAATATAATTCTCCTGTTTGCCAGATAACTTGAATGTTATTGTCAATAAACTTTTTGATATTTTCCAATACAGCTTTGTTTATTGATCTTGCGCCCAAACTTCCGCCAATTATCAAAAGAACTTTTTTATTCACATCTAATCCAAAACTCTTAACTGCTTGATTTCTGTCAGTAAGTTTTAGTGTTGTTCTTATGGGATTACCTGTAATTTTTAATTTGTTTTTTTCTTTAAAATATTTTGCTGAATCTTCAAAGCTTAGATGAATACTATCAGCTTTCTTTTCAAGCATTCTATTTGTAACTCCTGGGAAACTATTCTGTTCAAGTAGAACTATTCTTGCCCCAAAGAAAGAAGCAAGCCAAGCAACCGGACCTGAGACATAAGCACCTGCACCAATTGCAACGCTTGGTTTAAATTTTAAATTGATAAAGAAAGATTGGACTAATGAAACAATCAATTTAAAAGGGAACAATAAATTCTTAAATGTTAATTTTCTTGAGAATCCACTAAGCCAAATAGACTTAAATGCATATCCCAATTGTGGAATAACTCTTGATTCAATTTTCTTTTTAGTGCCCACAAATAATATTTTAGCTTCCGGTTTAATTATTTTTAATTGCTCGGCAACAGCAATTGCTGGATAAAGATGTCCTCCCGTTCCGCCGGCAGCAAAAACAAAATTATAAATAGCGCTGCTCATGCTCTTGCCTTCCTCATTTCATAATGCTTCTCAGTACCTTTTGCAATATTTATGAGAATTCCAATTGATATTGAAAATATTATTATTGACGTTCCGCCAAAGCTTATAAATGGTAATGTAATTCCCGTTGTTGGCAGTAAACCTAAACCAACAGCAACATGTATAAATGCGCTAATCACAATTGTAAATGAAAGGGCAAATGCAAGAAGCTGACCAAAATTATCTTTAGCTCTTTTGGCTATTAAAATTCCTACAAAGAAAATTGCCATGTAAGCAAAGAGAATTACTATTGCACCAAGGAAACCAAGCTCTTCTCCAACTACTGAAAAGATAAAATCATTATGTGGTTCAGGTAGGAATAAATCACTTTGCCTGCTGTGGCCAATTCCTAAACCAAACATACCACCGCTGCCCAAAGCTATTTTTGACTGCAGTACTTGAATATTTACGATACTTCCTTCGGTAATGCCATTTATAAATGTTAAGATCCTTTCTCGTGAATGTGGGAAAATCATTGCTCCTGCACCACCAATCATTGTGATTACTCCAACAATTGATCCAAGATGAAAAATTCTTGCGCCTCCAACAAATAACAACATGAAAGATGTAAAGGCTACAATTACAGTTGTACTGACATTTGGCTGCAGAAAAATTAGTCCGCAAACTGCAGCAATCCAAAGAAGCATATAACTTAGGCCAGATTTTAACTCTTTTATTTCATCACCCTTACGTTCAATCATTACAGCTAAGTGCATTAGTAAAAATATTTTTGCAATTTCGGATGGCTGAAATCTTATAAAGCCAATATCTAACCAGCGTGAGGCACCTTTAACGGCAGGAGCAAACAGCAAAGTATATACCAAGAGAACAACAGTTCCAATTAAGAAATACTTACTAAATTTTCTATAATGTTTATAAGGTACAATTGCAAAAAGTATAAATGCTGCTAATGCAAAAATAATTTTCCCTACATGAGAGATAAAAAATGAATATCCTTTCGTCGAAAAAATTATTCCCGCACCTAGCGTCATCAATATCATTACTATTGCAATTAGTATTCTTGTTAAGTTCTTCATTTTATCTCATTTACAATTTTTTTAAACTGAAATCCTCTATCCTCATAATTTTTAAACATGTCAAAACTTGCACACGCTGGAGAAAGCAAAAAGACTGAACCTTGATTTGCATCGTTTAAACCTTCAGATACTGCTGTTTCAAAGGAATCAACTATTTCTGTATTTGTAATACCATTGAAATAATTAAAAACTTTTTCTGCCGATGAACCGACTGCATAAATTTTCTTAACACGTTTTTTTACTTCATCTCTGATTTGAGAATAATCATTACCTTTATCTTTCCCACCAAGTATGAGATAGATTGGTTCTTTAAAACTTCTCAATGCGTACCAAACTGAATCTACATTTGTAGCTTTAGAATCGTTGATGAACTTTATACCGCTTATCTCTCTAACAAATTCTAATCTATGTTCAACACCCTTAAATGATTGAAAAGCATTTTTTATTACTTCCTGTTCAATGCCAATGTTCATAGCTACATTAATAACAGCCATAGAATTCATTATGTTGTGTTCACCTTTCAAGCTAAGCTCATCAATTTTGCATATATCAGTTATACAGTTTTGCTTGGAATAAACAATCCACTCATCATCCAGAAAACAGCCATTGCTCAAGCTCTTATCAATTGAAAATCCAAACATTTTTGTTTCATTGTGAACGTAGCCAATTGGAATATTGCTATCGTCTCCATTGTAAATAAATATGTCGTCATCAGCTTGGTTTTGAACAATTCTCATTTTTGATTTAATATAAAGATCGAATCTATTTTCATATCTATCCAAATGATCAGGCGTAATGTTTAGAATTACCGAGTACTTTGGTCTGAATTGGTCAATAAAATCAAGCTGAAAACTAGATACCTCAAGCGAAACATATTCATCCGGTTCAACACTCATTGTAATCTCAGAAAACGGCAAGCCGATGTTTCCGGCTAAATAACTCTTCTTCCCAGCAGAATTAATTACATGAGAACATAAAGTTGCAGTTGTTGTTTTACCATTTGTTCCCGTTATTGCAATTATTTCTCCTTTGCAAAACCATGACGCAAACTCGATTTCACTCACTACTTTTATACCTTTGTCCAAGGCACTCATAATTACTGCAGAATTAGATGGAACACCAGGACTTGTAACGATTAAATCACAATCAAATATTTTTGATGAATGATTTCCAATTTCAAATTGAATGCCTTCTTTCTCCATTAGCTCACAATTTTTCTTCACATCTTCATTATCTGATAAGTCACTTACAAAAGGAATCGCACCATTTTTCATTGCAAGTCTAGCAGCGCTGACTCCGCTTCTAACAGCACCCAAGATGCTTATTTTTTTTTCGCTTATATTCATTAACGTATCTTAAATGTTGCCAGACTAATGATTGCAAAAATTATTGTAGCTATATAAAATCTCATTACTATTTTGGGTTCAGCCCAACCCTCTAATTCATAGTGATGGTGAAGTGGAGCCATTTTAAATACTCTTTTCCCTTCACCGGTTTTCTTTTTAGTATACTTGAAATACAAACGCTGTATAATCACTGATAATGTTTCTATAAAAAAGATTCCCCCCAAAATTGGAATAAGCAGTTCTTTTTTAATTAAGATTGCAATAATTCCAAAAGCTCCGCCTAAAGCCAGAGATCCGGTATCACCCATAAATATTTGAGCCGGATAAAAATTAAACCAGAGAAAACCTAAACCTGCACCAATAAAAGCTGCTATAAAAACTGTAAGCTCTCCTGAACCAGGCAAATAGATTACATTCAAATAATCAGAATATATTTTGTTACCGGATACATAACTCAAAACGGCAACAGCCAGCATAACAATTATCATTGATCCAATTGCTAATCCGTCTAATCCATCAGTTAAATTAACTGCGTTTGAGGTAGCTGTAATTATGAAAATAACTACGGGTATATAAAAAATTGAAAAGTCAAAATTGAGATTTTTCATAAACGGCATTGTTGTTTGGGTGTTATATTCACTAAACTCAGGCAAAAAGTAAATTGCACAACCAACTAATAAGCCTATCATTACTTGACCAAGTAATTTATACCTTGCAATTAGTCCTTTTGATTTCTTCATCACTACTTTCATATAATCATCAACAAAACCAACAAACCCAAGCCATATTGTACCAATCAAAACCAGAATAATATATATGCTGTTAATATCAGCCCAAAGAATAACCGGAAGAACAATTGAAAGAATAATTATTACTCCTCCCATTGTTGGCGTGCCTTCTTTAAGTTTGTGGGTTTGCGGACCAAGTTCCCTTACAGTTTCCCCGATCTGCTTCTTTTTTAAAAATGCAATTATTTTTGGTCCCACATAAAATGCAAGAAACAATGCTGTTATTGCCGCAAGTGACGATCTGAATGACAAAAATTTGAAAACACCAAATCCCGGCGGGGCATAAACTTCATTGATATATTCAAATAAATAATAAAGCATTAATTAGCCCTCTTCTTTATTACTTCTACAAAATCTTCCATCTTCATTCCCCTCGATCCTTTCACAAGGATTACAGAATCATTCAAATCTATTTCACTTAAATACTTGCTTAACTGGGTTCTTTTACTAAAATGTTTTTTCTCAGTTAGCTTTTTTAATCCGTTAGAAATTTTCTTTGTTTCTTTACCAATTGTATAGACTGAAAGATTTTTAATTCGTGCTAGATCGGTTACTAATTGTTTATGAAGATTTACGGAAGCGTGACCTAATTCAAACATATCACCAAGCACAATAATTCGTTTTGATCTTTTTTTATAATTTTTCAAGATATCAATTGCGCTTTTTACACTTTCGGGATTTGCATTATAAGTATCATCAATTACAGTAAAATTCTTAAACACTTTATTTTCCATTCTGCCTTTACTTGGTTTAAGAGTTTTTGTGGCTTTAACAATGTCACTTTTACTGATTCCTAATTTTAGCGCAATAGAAACGGCTGCCAAGTAGTTCTGCAGATTAGCTTTGCCCAATAGTGGAATTTCACTTTCAAACTTTTTACCTAATCCATCAATCGAAATCTTTTCTGCGGCAGACTTTGTCCCCGGAATGATTTTGCCTTTTACACTCGGTTTTCCCTTGAAACCATAAGTGATTGTATTCTTATAATTTTTCTTAACCTTACGAATTAAGGGATCATCAGAATTAATAAATGCAATTCCATTATCTTTTAAATGATTGAACAGCTCTGATTTTTCCAAAAGTATTTTTTCTTTAGATTCTAAAAACTTTGTATGGGAATTTCCAATATTTGTTATTAGAGCATAATCAGGCTGGGCTGCTTTTGCAGTAAATTCTATTTCACCAAAATGATTTGTTCCATGTTCAAGCACAATAAAATCAACATCAGCTGTAGTTGACAGTATTGTTAATGGAACACCAATTTGATTATTATTATTAGAATATGTTTTGTGGACTTTGAATTTCTGCGATAATAAATGAGCAACTATTTCTTTTGTTGTTGTCTTACCGTTGCTTCCTGTAATAGAAATAACTTTTGCCGAAAGTTTGTTTCTCCAAATTTTAGCGAGTTCAGCATAAGCTTCCGTAGTATTTCTTACAGAGATTATAGGTACTGTAACATCTTCAAAATTATTTAACTTTCTATTACTTACAACTATTGCTTTAGCACCTTTTTTTATTGCTGTCTTTACATAATTGTGCCCGTCAAAATTTTGGCCTTTAATTGCAACAAAAATCGAGTTCTTCTTAATTGTTCTCGTATCAATTGAGACTGACGTTACTGACTTATATTTATCGGGATAATAAATAACTGCAGTAGGAATATTAAATATGTCTTGTAAAGTGATTTTCATTTCAAATATTTTTCCGCCGTCTCTTTATCTGAGAAATAATTTCTCACACCATTTATCTCTTGGTAATTCTCATGCCCCTTACCGGCAATTAAAATAACGGCATCATCAGATGACCTCTTAATTGCTGATTTTATTGCATCTTCTCTATCTTCAATAACTTTATATTTTCGTAGGGCCATTCCCTTTTCAATCTCACTGATAATTGCCATTGGGTCTTCAGTCCTAGGATTATCAGAAGTAACAAAAGTAAAATCGCTTAATCTTTCTGAAATCTCTCCCATTATTGGTCTTTTAGTTTTATCTCTATCTCCGCCGCAGCCAAATACAGTGTAAACCTCACGATCCTCATTTACAATATGCCTTATTGCATTTAGTGCTTGCTCCAAACTATCTGCCGTATGCGAATAATCAATAATCACCCTTTTATTTCCGGAACTCAAAACTTCAAATCTACCCGGCACTTGCGGAGTTTTATAAATTCCTTCAATCGAGTTTTCAATGCTTATACCTGAACTTAAAGCTGCACCAATTGCAGCTGCTGCATTATATGCATTAAACTGACCTATGAGTGTTGTTTTCACTTCATAACTATTCTCTTTATAAAGAAGATTAAAACTTGTACCGTCCATGGTGTAATCAACATTCTTTATTTCTAAATCAGAAACAGTCCCAATGGAATATGAAACTTTTGCTGCTTTACAATCTTTTAAAAGAACTTTATAATTTTGATCATCTTGATTATATACTAAAGTGCTGTTTGTACTTAATTGATCAAAAAATATTTTTTTAGCGCTAAGATAATTTTCAAACGT
>CAYXXW010000045.1:0-15112 GCA_964469115.1 uncultured Melioribacteraceae bacterium | reverse complement strand
AATTTTTGTAGGTAGAAGAAAAACCTCAGTTGCAAGAGTTATTTTAAGAAATGGCACCGGAAAAGTAACTGTAAATAAAAGAGATTTCGAAAACTTCTTCCCTATTCCTGATAATCGGGATGATGTAATTACACCTTTTAAATTTACTGAAACATTAGGAAAATATGATGTAATTGCCAATGTTAAAGGTGGTGGTGTTCGTGGTCAAGCTGAAGCTATCAGACTTGGTATTTCAAGAGCTTTAATTGATATAAATCCCGATTTGAGAGCTCTCTTAAAACCTGAAGGATTGTTAAGAAGAGATCCCAGAATGGTTGAACGTAAAAAACCTGGTCAACCTAAAGCTAGAAAGAAATTTCAATTTTCAAAAAGATAATTATTCATGGCGGATTATTTTTGTCCGCCTTTTTTATAAAATCATTCATACTTTTGGATTTGCCCCCTGTGTCCTACAAAAAAATGGATCTAAGGCAAAGTTGAAAAAAGTAGAAGAAAAACAGGAGTTATTATGTCAAAGGTAGAACTTACCTCCCTTATTGAATCAGGTGCTCATTTTGGTCACCTAACCCGTCGTTGGAATCCTAAAATGCGTCCATATATTTTTATGGAGAAAAACGGGATTCATATAATCGATCTTAAAAAAACCCAAGTATCAATTGAACATTCAGCCAATAAATTAAGAGAAATAGTTTCTGATGGCGGAACTGTTTTATTTGTTGGGACAAAAAAACAAGCCAAAGGTGTTGTTGCTCAAGAAGCCAAAAGATGCAATATGAACTGGGTTAGCGAAAGATGGCTTGGCGGAATGTTGACAAACTTTTCAACTATTCGTAAGAGCATTACTCGCATGCAGAAAATTGATAAGATGGAAACCGATGGTACATTCGAAAAAATTACAAAGAAAGAACAATTATTTAGAACACGGGAAAGAGATAAATTAAGAAAAATTCTTGACGGCGTTGAAACAATGAAGAAAATGCCGAATGCTATTTTCATAGTTGATATCAAGAAAGAATCTATTGCGATTAACGAAGCTCTCAGACTTAACATTCCAATTTTTGCTGTAGTTGATACGAATTGTAATCCTGATCCGGTTGATTATTTGATTCCTTCAAATGATGATGCCGCGAGAGCAATTGAATTAATCAGTAAAACAATGTCTGAAGCTGTAATTGAAGGGTTGCAAAAATATAATGAAGTTAAAGCCGAAAAAGCGGCAGAAAAAGAAAAATTAAAAAAACAAGAAGCTGATTCATCCGTAGAAAAGAAATCTGGCAAACCGAGAATTAGAAAAGTGAAATTTAATGATAAGGGTGAAAGAAAAGATATGCCGACTAAAAATAAGGAAGAAAAAGCTGGCGTAGCTAAAGAGGAAGTTAAAAAAGAAAAGCCTGTAGAAAATAAAGAATCCAGTTCAGCAGAAGTTGTTGAATCAAAAGAAGAAAAAAAAGAAACAGAACAAAAAGAGGAAAAATAAATCATGGAAATTACTGCTCAATTAGTCAAAAAATTGCGAGATAAAACCGGTGCCGGAATGATGGATTGTAAAAAGGCACTTGTTGAAGCTGATGGCGATTCTGATAAAGCAATAGAAATTTTAAGAAAAAAAGGTGCTTCGGTTGCTGCTAAAAGAGCTGAGAGAACTGCAAGCGAAGGTATTGTTCTTACAAAAATATTAGATGACGGCTCAAAAGGAATTATGGTTGAAGTTAACTGTGAAACAGATTTTGTAGCGAAAAGTGATGATTTTGTAAACTTTGCTAATTTTGTTCTTGATGCTGTAGTTGTTCACGATCCTAAAAATGTTGAAGAATTATTAGCATTAGAACATGAAGGAAAAGCTGTTCAAGCAGAATTGACTAATATTATTGGTAAGATTGGTGAAAAAATAGAAGTTTCCAGATTTGTTATTGAAGAAGCTGAAGCTGGTTTGGTTATTGATTATATTCATCACGGTGCCAAATTAGGTGTCATGATAAGAATGGATAACGTAAATGGCGATGCAAAAGAAGATGTACAGAATTTTGCTAAAGACGCAGCAATGCAAGTTGCCGCTATGAAGCCTTCTTACGTTATAAGAGATGAAGTTTCTGCAGAGGTGATTGAGAAAGAAAAAGAGATCTATAAAGAAGTTTCAAGAAAAGAAGGTAAGCCTGAACAAATATTGGATAAAATTGCTGATGGTAAAATAAATAAATTTTTCCAAGAAAATTGTCTTTCTGAACAAGCTTCGATTAAAGATAATTCAAAATCTGTGAATGATATTTTGATTGATATCAATAAAGCTCATTCCGCAGAAGCCAAAATTAAATTATTTCACCGCTTTCACCTAAGCGACGAAAATAAATAAACTATTACAAAGGTCTTATTTTTTAATAAGACCTTTTTTTTTATATTTAGGAAATTATCTATGAACAACAATATAAAATATAAAAGAATATTACTTAAGCTGAGTGGCGAATCATTAATGGGTGAGCTTGGATATGGAATTGATCCTAATATGCTTATGTTCTTTGCTAAAGAAGTTAAAAAGATTCATGATCTTGGAGTTCAAATTGGAATTGTAATTGGCGGTGGAAATATTTACCGCGGATTAAATGCTGGGAAACAAGGTATTGATAGAGTTACCGGTGACCAAATGGGAATGCTCGCAACAGTTATCAACGCATTAGCTCTTCAGAATGCATTCGAAGAAAATCAAATGTTCACCAGGTTAATGACATCAATTAAAATGGATGAAATAGCTGAGCCCTACATAAGGAGAAGAGCAATTAGGCATTTAGAAAAAGAAAGAGTTGTTATTTTTGGAGCTGGAACTGGACATCCTTATTTTAGTACAGATACTGCCGCTTCATTAAGGGCAGTTGAAATTGAAGCAGATGTTATACTAAAAGGAACTAGAGTTGACGGAGTTTACGATTCTGATCCGGAAAAAAATCCTAATGCTGAAATGTTCAAAGAAATTTCTTATTTAGACGTAATGAATAAGAACTTAAGAGTTATGGATATGACTGCTATTAGTTTGTGTCAGGAAAATGAATTACCTATTATTGTATTTAATATGAACAAAGAAAATAATCTTTTTAAGATTACAACCGGTGAAAATTTAGGAACAGTAGTAAATAAACTTGAAGTATAATTTTTAGATTAACAATCACTGGAGGTTTTCCATGAATGAAATAATAAAAGATGCAAAATTGAGGATGGATAAATCAATTGAGGCATTCCGGAACGAAATTTCGAAAATTAGAACAGGCAAAGCAACTACTGCGCTTCTTGACGGAATTAAGGTGGATTACTACGGAACTCTAACACCATTAAACCAGACGGCTAATGTAAGTGTATTAGATGCACATACTCTCGCCATTACTCCTTGGGATAAAAAGATGGTTGGGGATATTGATAAAGCAATCTTGGTTGCCGATTTAGGATTAAACCCTGTCAATGATGGTACCAATATAAAAGTCCCTATTCCACCTCTTAATGAAGAGAGACGAAAAGATCTAATGAAACTGGTAAAGAAATTTGGAGAAGATGCTAAGATTGCGATTAGAAATGTTAGAAGAGATGCAAATGATCATCTTAGAAAAGCGGAAAAAGAAAAAGAGTTGACAGAAGATTTACGACACGATGCTGAAGCAGATGTTCAAAAATACACTGATGACCATATTATGAAAATTGATGAAATTATTAAGCACAAAGAAGATGAAATAATGGAAGTATAAAATTTGACCGATAAGGTGATTTTGAAAAAGCTATCTTTGGATAGCTTTTTTTATTTTTAAATAAAAATCAAAATTACTTAAGCTTACTTCTTGCTATTTCTTTACCACCAAGAATTATTTAATTACCGCTCTATTTAATTCTTAGTTTTATTGATATTAATTCCTTTACGAATTCAACATTTCGTTTATTGTTCATCAAAACTGTAAGTGCACGAATTTTACCGAAACGTTTTCCATTTTTAAATTGCTCTTTTAATTGATCCGTTAAGGAACTTTCTAATATTAATTCTTCTGCTTTATCACCAAAATAAAAAGTTATTCTAAATCCATCCTCAATAACTGAAAGCCAGAATACTGTTTTTGACTTCCATATAACCTTCATTAACCAGCTTTTCCCATCTTTATAATACCTCCATTGTTCTGTAAATTCTGGATAATTTGAATAAATGTATTTAAAGATAGATTCCCAATTTGTTTTTGATTTACCTATATATGAGTTGATTATTTCTTCAGTCGGAGATTGATTTTTATCCGTCAGTACCATTTGATCCATCATAACATCATTATAATATAGTTACTGAAAAAAAAATATTTTAATGATCTAAGCATTCATCGGATGGAAGAAATCTTTAAAATTACACTAAAACTATAGATTTCTTAACACAAAACTGTTTCGAAATGACCTTTTAATTATTTTCAGAAACTTTAATACTTAGTTAATATTTATTTGTAATAACAAACAAACCCATCTGCTTTTGCAGAGGGTTTGTTTGTGGATAGTGGAACACTTTATAAAACTCTTGGAGAGTCTCTATACTTTAATCTTTTTCTATGTTTGCGCCAACAACAGCAGCCATCTGCATCATGTCGATTGTCTGTCCTTCTTTCATATTTGTAAGGTCAGTAAGTTTACCTGATTTGCTTTTGGATTTTGTGTTCTTAAAGATTGATAGTAGCTTAGCATCAGCAACAATGAATTTACCCGCATTTATTGGCTTTCCATTTTGAGTTTTTGTTTGAAGCTTATTCGCTTTAATATAGTCCCAAAGTTTTTTAGTGATCTCTGTCCTTGGAAGTTCTTTTGCTCCAAGAAATGATGCCAATTCACTTTTCAACTTTACAGGTTTCTTCAATCCTTTTTCTTCTGCCATTTGTAACTCCTTTAGTTTTTGATTTGTGGATTATTATTGTTTTTTTAATAAACTGAACCTAACTTTTATTGTTACTATAATTACTAACTTTGGTTTAGTGTTTAATATTCCAATTCAATTGTTAAAAATACATCTAAACTTACTCATTACCAACTAGATCACAATTTTGTTGGGAGAACTTTTGTCGAATTGAGTAAGGCATATGTCTTGTATATCTGGTTTCTTTTATCGAGGGAATATGTTCTCTTAAATACTTACTTATATCAAATCAAAAGAGTTCTCAGTAAGCCAGCCTACTTTGCCGTCAGCTAATTTTATCTTAACCCAATTATTTACTTCATCTTCAATCCGGAATTTTATTCCCTCATGAATCACAAATGCATCGTTACTTTGTGCATCAGGAGATATTTTAGCTGTGGCTACTGATTTGAGGAGTATTCCGTAATCGTTGGAGGATTCTCGCTCTAAACTTGAGAAGAATAATATTACGGCAATAATTACTGCAATTACATTTAAAGAACCAAAAATAAATGCAAACTTCTGAAGCTGTAAATTTCTGACTAGAAAATAAACAGCAATGCAAGTAAGCAAAAGCATATAAAAAATAAAAATTATTGTTTGCCATCCTGTTGAAGTAAATGTAGAAAGTAAAATATTCCACCATTTAAAAAAGAACAGTGGAGGTATTTCTTGTATTTTATCAACAATTCGTGCATTGGCAATTCTTAAATTATACGCAGCATCTTCATGACTAGGTGAAACTTTTAATGCTCTTTCGTAAAATAATATTGCGTTGCCAATTGCACCAATTCTGAAATAAGAATTTCCCAAATTATAATATACATCGCTACTTAAATAACCCTGCTGTAAAATTGATTCGTAACTTTTTATAGCTTCTTCATATTGTTTATTTTGGTAATAATCGTTCCCCGTTTTCATCAAAGTTTCTAAATCTTGAGCATTCAATACTAAATTGCCAAAAAATAATACTATCACTAAAGTCAAAGATTTAAGTTTAATCATCATAATTTATTTTTTTAATTGAACTGAAGATTCAATTTCTTCAATAATTGATTCAACACTTTTAAAAATATCACCGCTGCTGTCGCTACCAACTGCACTAGGAGCAAATCTTGCAAATTCACATTTTTCCGAAATCTTTTTAATTCGATCAACTAAATCGGGATTAACATTATTTTCATTGAGTTTATCAATTGCTCTATCCAAAGTAAAATCAGCATTCTGAATTGAGAGCTTATCTCCCAAATAACCGAATAGTGCTTGTGAAAGATTATTGTAATACTCACTCAAATTATTGGCCTCAAGCGATTTTGTGGCTTGTTTTAAATATTGCTTAGCATTTTTAACAGCTTTCTGATATCTTAAAAGAGAAAGATTGCCGGATAATTTATCTTGACGTTTTCTAAAAACAAGTAAGCCAAGTAAACCGCCCAAAGGAAAAATAAGACCCAAAATAAAAATGAAGCTTACATTTGCAATTTCTTCTCGTTTAATAAAATCAAAATCAGAAGTATTTATAAATCTTATGTCTTCATTTAAAAGCTTAATATCTTCTTTAGTGTAACCGGAAACATTTTGAGCATAATTCCCTTCTCCTTCTTTAACGTTTATTGTAAAAGATTTAGAAGAAAGTGTTACATAGTCCTTCTTATTTAAATCATAGTAAGTAAACTCAATTGGTTGAATTTCTTTAGTGCCCGGGATTCTTGGGACAATAATAAATTCAATATCTTTCCGTCCGGAAATAATATTCCTTCTGCTAATTCTATCGCTTGTTTTTGGTTCATACTTCTCAAATCCAGCTGGAAAATTAATATCTGGAAGTTTAAGCAATGCAATATTACCTGAACCTGAGATTCTAGCTTTTACTGCAATTGCTTCGTTAAGTTCAACATCTTCTTTATCAAGACTTACATCAAAATCAAAATTGCCAACGGCACCAGTAAATGATTCTGGCTCATTTGAACTCGGCAGCGGATTAACCTTAATGACTACTTTATTCGATTTTGCTAAATGTTCAATTGTTTCAGTTCTTCCAAAAAAGGAATCGTTAAAGAAATCATCAAATATATCATTTCTACTTCTTTTAGATTTTACAATAACAGGAACTCTCAGCTCAAACGGAGTTAGCTCTAATTCACCACTTTTTGTTGGGAATAAAGCAACTTTCTTTATTGTTGCAGCTCTATATCTTTCCCCCTTATACATCTCTACTTTAAATTGAATATTTTGAGAAGATTCTAGATCTTCCGACCAAAATCCGCTAAACGTAGGCAGTTTAGATATTTGAGGTGATGAAATATTCAATTTAGTATAAAGTTTATATGTAACTGTTAACTGTTCTCCTTGCTTTATACTATTTTTATTTGGTATAGCTCTAATGAAGACATTATCATTAAGTTCTTCTTGGCTAATGCCCAGTTTGCTGTCAACTTGTTTGTTTGTTGCCGTTCCCTTAACGATAGTAATGTTAATTGGATCCGATTTTAATGTGGTCCCGCCAAAAGATACTGAAGCGCTGCCAATGGTAATCTTCCCTAAATTTGGAGCTACAGCAACAAATGAATATGTAAGTGATCCTGAAACTTGGCCATTAATAATTTGCATATTTCTGGATTCATTTGGACCGCTTAAAACTTTCAATCCATTAAATGAAGGAGGAGTAAAAGCACTTAATCTATTAAGATCACCATTTTGGAATGTAAAGTAAATTTGGAATCTTTCATTTTGCCCTAAAGTGGTTTTGTCAACGCTGACACTAAATTCCTGAGCAAGGGTTGAACTAAAAATTAGGATAGATAGTAGAATAATTGCTTTTATTTTTTTCATCATTCTATTTGAATTATTACCAATCTTTTTCAACATTAGATTTCTTAGTTTTCTGTTCACGCATCTTCTTCTGTAACTCGGCTTCATTATTTTTTAAGGCATCAAGAATTCTTTGAGCTTCATCCTTGGAGATTTCATCTTTAGGCTCGGGCTTCTGCTGCTGATTTTGCTGCTTGTCTTGATTTTGCTCCTTTTTGTCTTCCTGCTCTTTATTTTCTTGATCCTGGTTCTGATCCTGCTGATCTTGGTTTTGGTCTTGATTCTGGTCCTGTTGATCTTGATTCTGCTGATTTTGCTGATTGTTTTGTTGGTTCTGCATCTGCTTTAGTGCATAAGATAAATTGTACTTTGTCTCTAAATCACTAGGATTAAGTTTTAGTGCTTCTCTATAAGCACCAATACTCTCCTGCAGTTTTTGAGATTTTAGAAACGTGTTGCCAATATTATGAAATATCTGAGCTTTCTGCTCATCAGTCTTTGCTAAAGATAGGCTATTTTTAAATTCTTCTAAAGCTTCTTCATATCTACCTTGCTTATAAATTGCATCGCCAAGGTTGAATCTCGATTCAAAATTTTCTAAATCTGATTCCACGCCTTTTTTAAATTTAACTTCCGCTTCGGTAAAACTATTTTCTTCATAATTATTAACCCCGTCATTTACCAATCCCCTTGTTGATTGGGCTTGAAGAATTGTAACCAAAGCAAATAATACAGCAAATAAATATTTAAAATTATTATTCATAACTCATTAACTTAACTATTTTCAAACCTACTAAAAAATTTGGATTTTCTTTCTTTAATAAATATTTCTACTAATAGTATAAAAATTGCCGGAATTAAAAAGTAGTAATATCTATCCTCATATTCTGTGATCTTGGTGGCACCAAATTCTGAACCTTCTAAACTGGCTAAATCATCATAAATCAATTCTAATTCATCATCGTTGTTTGAGCCTCTATAATATTTACCATTACCTTTATTGGTTATTTCCTGCAAAGTTGATTCATCAAGTTTGGTTAAAACAACATTACCGCTTCTATCTTTTTTGTAACCAACTTGTCTGCCCGCAGAATTATAAACCGGTATTGGAACACCTTGTGGTGATCCTAAGCCTATTGCATATATTTTCACACCAAGATTATTAGCTTCCTCAACCACACTTTCAAAATCACCTTCATGATCTTCACCGTCGGTAATTATAACAACAGCTTTTTGAGTTTCTTCATCTTTTTTAAACGAGTTCATTGCTAATTTTATAGCTGGGCCAATGGCTGTCCCAGGCTGAGGTACAGATTTTACACTTACAGCTGATAAAAATAGATTTGCTGCAGAATAATCTGTTGTTAGCGGAAACTGGATAAAAGCCTTTCCAGAAAAAACAATTAATCCTATTCTATCGCCTTGTAATTTTTGAATTAGCTTTGAGATTTCATGCTTAGCTTTTTCTAAACGGCTGGGCTTAATATCTTCTGCTTTCATACTTAAAGAGACATCAAGTAGAATATAAACATCAATGCCCACTTGTTTTACTTCTTCTACCTTTGAACCTATTTGCGGATTAGCCAGTGCAAAAATGAGTAGAATAATAGATAAAAGTATCAGTCCGTTTTTGAAGAAAACTTTTACTCCGCTTCTAAGAGGGAATAAAATTTTATGCAATTTTTTATCAGCAAATTTTTCAAGTAGTTGGTTTTGTTTCCTAATAGAAAACCAAATAAGAAATATTATTACTGGAATAAAATAAAGTGCATAAAGATATTCGCTATGTGCAAATCTAAACATAAGCTATTACTATGGTAACTTTCTTAAATAAGTTCTAGATAAAATCAACTCGAGCAGAACAATTAAAAATCCGGCAGCAAGCCAGCCATAAAACAATTCCTTTGCTTTCCGGTAAGATGTAATCTCAACCCTTGTTTTTTCCATTGTATCAATAATATTATAAATTTCCTCGAGTTTTTTATTGTCAGTTGCCCTAAAATATTTTCCATCAGTAATTTCGGCAACTTCGTTTAATACTTTTTCATCAATTTCAACCGGCACCATTTGATACCTTTTACCAAAAGGTGTTTGGAAAGGATAAGGTGCTTCTCCAATAGTACCCACACCAACTGTATAAATTCTTATCCCGAATTTTTTAGCAATTTGTGCCGCGGTAATTGGGTCAATTTCACCGCTATTGTTTACACCATCTGTCAACAGAATTATTACTTTACTTTTTGCTTCACTGTCTTTTAATCTATTTACACCATTAGCAATTGCAGTTCCAATGGCGGTTCCATCTTCAATAATTCCGCTTTTTATTTCTTTCAATAATCCACGTAAAACTGGATAATCAATAGTCAGCGGGCATTGTGTAAAACTTTCGCTTGCAAAAACAACCAAGCCTATTTTATCGGTTGTCCTTCCAGATACAAATTCATCAATAACATCCTTTGCCGCTTCAAGTCGGTTTGGCTTAAAATCCTCTGCCAACATACTTCCTGAAATATCGAGCAGCATTGCAACATCAATACCTTCAGTATAAACATTCTCTCCGGATGAAAATGATTGTGGTCTAGCTAATGCGATAATCAAAAAGCCTAGCCCAAGCAATCTCAAAAAGAATGGTAAGTGCCTTAAACGTTCTCTTAATGTTTTTTTGAGTCCGTCAAATAATTCAAGGTTGGAATATGTAATTGCCGGAGATCTTTTTTTATTATGTCGCCAATACCAAAGCAAAATCAGCGGCAGAAGAAGAAGCAGATACAAAAAATGCGGGTATGCAAATGTTACATTATTGAACATTACTTCCCCTCACTTGTTCTTCTTCTTTCTTAGTTTTATCAATTATATCATAAGCTTGCTGCATCATTTCTTCATTAACACTTGGCAGCGGTACAAACTTTGCAAACTTAACCATATCAGCATTTTCTAGAAAACTTCCTGTAACATCAATCAATTTTTGATTATCCATTACTCTGTTCAGCACAATCATCTGCTGACCCGTGGTCATTTCAAGTGAATGAAAATTATATCGATCCTCAAAATATTTTCTTATTATTCCGGTTAATTCAGAATGATATTCTTTAACCTTACCTTGCTGCCATAATTTTTTTTCTTTCAATTTATCTAAAGATTGCAAAGCTTTAATGTAAACTGGAATTGGTGGAGCTCTTCTAATAATTCTTTCTTCTTCTTTTGGTTTCTTAAATTTATTATATAAGTAGTAGGCGAGTATGGAAACCAAAAATATTACAAGAATAAGTACAAGCCAAAATAACCAATCTAAATCAATTCTTAGCGGATCTTTAACATCTTTTATATCCTCAGCCGGATTAACCTCGAGAGTATGAATAAACACAACAACTTCGTTAGTTTCAATCGATTGTGGTTCGGAAGAACCAGCAGCATAATAAGTTATTGGAATTGGGGATATTACAATTCTGGCAGAATCATAGCCGGAAATAATATAATTAAATTGCTGAACGTTTTTATCATCTTCAAAACTTACAGGTAAGACTTTTATAACTTCTAATCGTCCAAGTTTATCTGTTAAACTTGGTGGCGTAATTCGAACACCCTCATCATATTCAGCTCTGATTGAAAAATTAATATAATCACCAACCAAATAATCTGATGTGTCCGTTTCGGCAGTTACGTTTATATTTTGACTAAATAAAACCGTCGACAGAAATAGTAATATTATTGATGAAGCTCTAAAAACTTTTACCATCTCTTCTCACGCAATTTAAAGAAATCAATTAACGGTTTTACATAAGATGATGATGTAGTGATCTTTATAGTATCAACTCTACCTTTTTTAGCCAGGTTTTCCTGATATTCTTCTCTTTGCTTTAATTTATTAGAAAAGTATTCTTGAACTTTTTTATTACTCGTATCTAGATACCTGATCTCTTGAGTTTCGGCATCTCTGAATTTGATCAAACCGCCTTTTAATAATTCCTTCTCTCTCGGATCTTCTAAATTGATGTTAACCAGATCATGTTTTTTACTTACTATTTTAAGAATTTTTTCATAACCGTCATCAATAAAATCAGAAATTAGAAAAACAATACTCTTCTTTTTTACTGAATGATTGAAGTATTCTAAAGCCCCTCTGATATTGGTCTTATTTCCTTGTGGCTCAAATGACAGAATCTCTCTTATAATTCTTAATACATGACTTTTCCCTTTTCTTGGCGGAACGAACTTTTCAATCTCATCGGTAAATAAAATCAATCCGACTTTATCATTATTTTTCAAGGCAGAAAATGCAAGGACCGCAGTTAACTCAGCTGCAATTTGCTGTTTGGTTTTATCAACACTCCCAAAAACAAGCGAGCCGCTCAAATCAACAAGCAGCATTAAGGTAAGTTCTCTTTCTTCTTCAAATATTTTAATATAGGGATGACCGAAACGCGCACTTACGTTCCAATCAATGGTGCGGATGTCATCACCAATTTGGTATTCTCTAACCTCAGAAAATTCCATTCCTCTTCCTTTAAAGACAGAATGGTACTCACCTGAGAATACTTCATTAACAATGCCTCTCGTTTTTATTTCAATTTGACGAACTTGTTTTAGTAATTCTTTTGTAAGCATTTTCTATTAAGGAACTTCAACCTTGTTAAGAATATCTTCAATAATATTTTCAGATGTAATTTCTTCTGCTTCAGCTTCATAGGTTACTGCAATTCTATGTCTTAAAACATCCATACACATTGCTCTGACATCTTCTGGCACTACGTATCCTCGTCTTTTCATAAATGCAGAAGCTCTGGCAGCAAGCGCTAAATTTATTGTGGCTCTTGGGGAAGCACCGTAACTAATTAAATCTGTCAAATTACCCAGCCCAAATTCTTCGGGTTTGCGTGTAGCAAAAACTATATCAAGAATATATTTCTCAATTTTTTCATCTACATAAATATCATGTACTAACTTTCTAGCTTTTAAAATGCTCTCAGTTTTTATAACTGGTTTAATTTGTTCAGGTGTACTTCCAACATTTCTTTTTAATATTTGGAGTTCTTCGTTTCTTGTCGGATATGTTATTTTAACTTTGAGCATAAACCTATCAATTTGTGCTTCAGGCAAAGGATAAGTTCCCTCTTGCTCAATCGGATTTTGTGTTGCAAGTACAAGAAATGGCTCTTCTAGTTTAAATGTGTTTTGCCCAATTGTTACTTGCCTCTCTTGCATAGCTTCTAAAAGTGCACTTTGTACTTTGGCGGGAGCACGGTTAATTTCATCAGCTAGAATGAAATTAGAAAATATTGGACCTTTTTTAATGGAGAAGTTTGCTTCTTTTTGATTAAAAATCATAGTACCTATTAAATCTGCAGGTAATAAATCGGGTGTGAATTGAATCCTTTGAAATTTTGCATCCATTGAGCTGGCAAGAGAATTAATTGCAAGAGTTTTTGCCAATCCGGGAACACCTTCTAGAAGAATGTGACCATTGCCGAGCAAGCCTACAATTAATCTGTCAATCATATCTTTTTGACCAACAATTACTTTACCAATTTCAGCAAGAAGAATGTCAATAAATCCACTTTCTTTTGCTATTTTTTCATTTAATTCTGTAATCTCCAAGACAGAACCTCTCTATTTTTAATTAATATTATTACTGAGTTTGTACAATTCACTTTAAGAATTGTTTCATGTAAAATTGCGGAATTTTGAATAAATATAATCTCAAAATATACCAAAAATCTACATTTTTTAATAAGAATATTATCTTATGAAGTTTTTGATAAATTATAATTTCTGAAATCTTCAATATTTATTCAAATTTTTTCATAAATCTGAAATAAAATAATATAAAATCAAAATAAAGTATTGTTCTTAAATGACTTAATTTATATTATGCAACCTTATTTAAGATTTATTACTAATACATATGAAAATATTAAAATTTGGCGGAACTTCTGTAGGAAATGCAGAAAGAATCATACATGTAGTTGATATTATTCAAAATTATCATTCTAATAATACTACGATTGCAGCAGTCTTTTCTGCATTCAGCGGAGTTACAGATCAACTTATTGAGGTGAGCAACAGGGCAATTAAGCGAGATAATTCATATTTAGGTTTATATCAAAATTTGAGATTAAAACATATTGATATTATTGAGGCTCTTGTAACTCATTCAAAGAAAAAATCGGTTCTTAAGTATATTGCTAATCATTTCGATGAACTAAATGATATTTTAAAAGGGCTCTATCTTTTACGAGAATTAACCCCCAGAATTTTAGATAATATTTTAAGTTACGGAGAAAGACTTTCTTCTTACATAATCTCAGAGGCTTTGAAAAGTAGAAATGTTGAGTGTGAATATATTAATGCAGCCAAAATTATTAAGACAGATAATAATTTTGGAAATGCTCATGTTAACTATAAATTGACTAATAAAAACATTATCAATCACTTCAAAGCACATTCGCAAATTCAAATTATTACGGGCTTTATTGGCTCAAACGAAGATGGTGAAATTACAACCCTTGGAAGAGGCGGTTCGGATTTTACCGCATCAATAATTGGTGCGGCATTACAAGCAGAAGAAATTGAAATTTGGACCGACGTTGATGGCATTTTAACAGCTGATCCAAGAAAAGTAAAAGAGGCAATACCGCTTAAAGCTGTTACATATCAGGAGGCAATGGAAATGTCGTACTTTGGAGCAAAGGTAATTTATCCTCCAACAATGCAGCCGGCCTTTGATAAAAATATAAAAATTAGAATACGTAATACTTTTAACCCAAGTTTTAAAGGCACAATAATTTTAAAGAAGCAGCCCAAAATTAAATTCAGTGCAAAAGGTATTTCCTCAGTTGATAATATTACTTTACTAAGAATCAGCGGCAGTGGATTATTTGGTAACGAAGGAATCACGTCTCGAATTTTTGATACTTTGGCTGAAGAGAAAATTAAATCACTTCTTTTAACACAAGGATCTTCGGGATTGAGCATTTGTATTGCTGTTCCTCCTCAAGATGGTATGCGGGCTAAAAAAGTAATTGAAAATGAATTACGTTTAGAAATTTTTGATAAACAAGTTCGCGAAATTAATGCTGAAAAAAATCTTTCAATAGTTGCAGTTGTGGGTGAAGACATGCGTCATACTCCCGGAATTTCAGGCAAAGTTTTTGATGCATTAGGCAAGAATGGTGTTAATATTATTGCAATTGCCCAAGGTTCTTCGGAACTTAATATTTCTTTTGTAATCAAGAATGATGAACTTTCTAAAGCGCTAAATGTTTTACATGATTCGCTTTTTCTTGCGGAACGAAAAGTTTATAATATATTTTTAGTTGGTACCGGTTTAGTTGGCAAAGCTTTATTGAAATATATAGATGATAAAAAGTATTTCCTCAAAAATGAAAGAGGAATAGAAATCAGGGTGAT
>CAYXXW010000044.1:0-15135 GCA_964469115.1 uncultured Melioribacteraceae bacterium | reverse complement strand
AAAGATGTATCCGTTGCTTACTATGATGTTATTTACTGGCAAAATGTTTATTCAAAGTATTTGTATCTAGATAGCTTAATGCAAAATTTTTCCCGAAATGCCGAACTAAAATTTAGACTCGGAGAATCCAATAATCTAGAAAGGCTAATGTCTCTTGCCAAAAAAAGTGAAATTGAAAAATTACTTTTAAATGCAAAGGAAAAAGTTAATAGTGCAAAAAATAATATAAAATCACACTTGCAAATTGATGAAGATTTAGTTTTACCTGATATTCCATTACAAGTATTAGAAGAAAATTACAGTGAAGAGATAAAACTACCTGAGACAAATTACCTGCGTAATCAAATTGATATAAGTGATAAAAATATCAGTTTAGAGGGACAAAAATTTCTGCCAGATCTTTCAATTGATTTGTTTAGAGGCAGCAATAAAGGCACACCTTCTAAAAATTATTATGGGTTTAACTTTGGTGTCTCACTTCCAATTTTATTTTTTGGTCAAAAGTCTAGAACACAAACTGCATTAATCCAAAAGGACATCTCAGAGCAAGTCTTTAATGATTTTCAATTCAAAGCAAATGCGGAATTAAAAAAGCTGACTGGAAAGTTAAAAACTCTGGAAGCCATTATTGATAATTATAAAAATGTAGAAAATAAATTGGTTGTTGAATTATTTGAGAGCGGAAACAAAGCTTTCAGCAAAGGGGAAATAGATTACGTTGAATATATTCAGCTTATTCAAAATTCTATTTCTCTTGAGATGAGTTATTTAGAAAATGTTAGAGAGTATAATAATACTCTATTGCAAATAAAATATTTGGTTATAAATGAATAAGGGAATTGATATGAAGTCTCCAAGAATTTTACTTTATCTAAGTATTTTCATAGTTATTCTTGTTGGTTGTAATGAACAAGAAGTAATAGATGAAAATTCTGATAATAATAATTTAGCATCCGAAGATGTTTTTGTTTCAAAAGAACAGTATAAGGTTGCCGGTATTGAATTAGCAAAACTTACAAAGCAAGAATTTTCGGAAAAAATATTTGCAACTGGTTCTGTTGATCTTCCCCCGCAAAACAAAGCTTTTGTTGGTTCTTATTTTGGCGGAACTGTCTCAAAGATAAATTTACTTGTCGGCGATAAAGTTAGAAAAGGACAGTTATTATTCAAGCTTATTAATCCAGAGTTTATCAGCATTCAAGAAGATTTTTTGAAAGGGAAAAGTAGTCTAAAATATTTAAAATCTGAATTTGAGAGGCAAAAAGAATTACTGGCAGAAAATATTTCATCGAAAAAAACTTATTTAAAAGCTGAAATGGAATATTTTACAACAAGATCTCAATACCAAGCCCTTATCCAAAAATTAAACTTGCTGAATATCGATCATAATGAATTAGTAGATAGCAATATTTCAAAATCAGTAAATATAGTATCACCTCTTAATGGATATATTTCAGTAATAAACATTTCATTGGGTCAAGTTCTAAATGCAAATGAAGCAGCAATAGAAGTTGTAGATCCCGATCATTTACATCTCGAGTTAAATGTATTTGAAAAAGATATCAGTAAAATTAGCGAAGGGGCGTCTGTCATTTTTTCATTACCTGACATGAAAAATGAAACATTCACAGCAAAAGTTGTTCTTGTTGGCAAAACAGTTGATCCTGAAAATAGAACTATAAGAATACACTGTCATTTTGAAGATGAATCTATCGTGAATAGACTAATTCCTGGCATGTTCATTAATGCAAATATACTAGTAGACAATGATATTGCATTCGCATTCGCCTCAGAGGGTATTATTGATGTTGAGGGTGAGTTTTATTCTTTATTTCTAAAAGAAAAAAATGATGATGGTTATATTTTTACAAAACGTAAATTGTCAATTGGGAGATCTTCAGATTTATTTTCTGAAATTATTAACCACGATGAATTTCCTTCAAATGCTGAAATTATTGCAAAAGGGGCTTTTAACTTAATACAGTAAACTCCAAATACGGATTGAATTCTTAACTTATTAATTAGTTTAGGTTCACTTTTTCAATAAAATTGTGAAATAACTCTTTTTTGATAGATAGCAATAGTTATCAGTTTAGTATACAAATCTCCATTCAATAGATAAGTTTATCCACAATTCTCGCTAGGTTAACTATCACAATAATTATATAACAAAATTTTATAATTGTATAACATGATTGATTTCTATATAATTATATTAGTAATCAGATGATACATCCTAATAAATTGACAAAAATATTAAAAATATCTCAGCAGAGAAGAAAGAAAATAGCCACCATGTTAATGGTTAATTTTCTGTTTTCTACTATACTTTTTGCTTTTCCACAAAGTAAATGTGATGGGATTTGTAGTTTAGAGATAGAATCGCACGAATGTTCTGATATGACAGAAATGACTTGCTGTGATATGATGGAGATGAATAATTCTAATTCAATTCCTTGTGGAATGGAAATTTCAGACATTTCTTGTGATTATACCTTAGATGCTATTAATGATTATACGTTTATAGTACCCAAAACTGCGGATACAAATGTTGAGCTTATTAAAATTAATAGCATAACTTTGAGTTTTGAAGAGAAAACACCTAATCTTTTTGTTAAATCTCAAAATATTGTTTCATACAGTAGTCCACCCATCTATATCAATATATCGTCCTTCTTAATTTAAGTATTACTCTTTTCAATTTAGATTTCTAAAATATTAGAAGTCGCTAATGAACTACATTCAATCAGTTTAGTTTGTTAGACAATTAAAATAATTCCAAAATTGCCAAAAGTAAGTATTGAGGAAGTAATGAACTCAAAAACAATATTGTTTATCATTTTATTGATAACAACAATTATAAATATTACTGGACAAGAACAAGACAAAATACTAAGTGAGTTAATCACAAAAGCAATTAGAGTTAGTCCAAAGATTAAAATGCTAAACGCAAAACAAGGTGCGGCAAATTCAAGAATTGATCAAGGCACAAACCTTCCCGATCCCATATTGACTCTTGGATTGATGAATATGCCAACGAATTCTTTCTCTTTTACTCAAGAGCCAATGACAAACAAAGTAATCGGATTATCACAGGCAATTCCTTATCCAGCCGGATTAAGCGCTGCGGGAAATGTTAAGGCTATAGATACACTAATTGTTAGACAAGAAATAAAGAATGCTAAAAATGAAATTAGAAAGGTTGTTTCGAATTCATATTATGACTTACAATTTATTAGAGAAGAACAAAAACTAAATAATGAAAGAATCAATCTGCTAAACCAAATCTTAGAAGTTGTTAAAACTAAATATGAAGTTGGCGATGCAAGTATGCAGAATATTATTAAGGTAGAGGTTGAGCTAACCAGGGTGACTGATAAAATTGAAATATTGAATGGAAAAGAAAATTCTTTGGTGGCAGAAATAAATTCGTTTTTGCTGAAAAATGCAAATCAACCGATAATTTCTGAAAATCTGCTCAGCATTGAAAATAGTGAAGTTAATTTCGAATCCTTATTAAATACTGCTATTCAGAATCAACCAGGGCTAAAAGGGATTCAACTTTCTGAGCAGAAAGCCAGCTTAATGGAAGAACAGGCAGAATATGAATTCTATCCTAATTTCAATGTGGGAGTTCAGTATTCACAGAGAGATAATAATAAACTAACTGGAATGGATTACAAGGATTTTCTTTCAGTTTTTGCTGGTATTAGTTTGCCAATAAATTATGGCGGAAAAAAAACTGCAAAAGTAAACGAGGCCAAATATTTACAAAGCTTATTTCAAGAAGAATATAATTCTTCAATTCAAGAGCTAAGCGGAACAATAAGTATTATACAAGCAAAAATAACCGAGCTGGTTGTTCGAAATAAATTAATTTCAAATAAACTTCTTCCTCTAGCAAAGCAATCATTAAGCGTTTCCTTAGCTGATTTCCAAGTGGGTAAAATAGATTTTGTAAATGTGATAAATGCTGAGAAAGAAATCCTAAATGTCAAAACGGATTTAATAAAAATACAAACAGATTATAAAAAAAATATTGTAATGTTAGAATATTTGGTTGGAGCAGATCTACCAAGTAATATGAAAGTTAACGGAGATGTAAAATGACAAATAAAAATTTAATTTACGCAGTGATTTTGGTTGTTGGAGTGCTTTTAGGAGCTGGAATTTTCTATGTATTCACTTATGATTCAACAAGTGAAAATCATCTGCATTCTGATGAAGAACAACTCTACTCTTGCGGAATGCACCCTGATATTATTGAAAATGAACCAGGCACTTGCCCAATTTGCGGAATGAATTTAACCCCGATCAAAAGCAAAAGCTCAATCAACAAAAATGAATCTGATAAAGGAAATATTATTTATTGGCGAGCTCCAATGAATCCAAATGAAGTTTATGAATCTCCAGGAAAATCTCAAATGGGGATGGATTTGGTTCCGGTTTATGAAAATGAAGGTGGTGATGAGGGAGTTGTTACTGTTGATGGATCAGTACTCCAAAGTATGAATGTAAAAATGGAATTTGTGAAAAATAGAATTGCAGATTCGTTCATTTATACCAACGGAGTTGTAACAACTGATGAAAGGAAAGAATTTGCTATTACTTCAAAGTTATCAGGCTGGATAGAAAAGTTATATGTTAATTTTGTAGGACAAAAAGTGACTAAGTGGCAAAAGTTGGTAGATATATATTCTCCTGAATTAGTTGCTGCACAACAAGAATTAATAACTGCATTAAAATTTCAAGAAACGGCATCGAAAAATCATTCAAATGATTTGGTTCAAAGTGCAATTAATAAACTGGAATTACTCGATATATCTAAAAAAGATATAGACGAAATAATAAAATCTAAACAAACCCAAAAATATCTTCCGCTATATGCACCATCCAATGGAACTGTTATGATTAAAGAAGTTATTGAAGGACAAAAAATAACACCAAATAAACAGTTGATGACTATAGTCGACTTAAGCACTCTTTGGATAAAAGCTGATATATATGAAAGTGAATTAGGGAAAATAAAAATAGGGACAGATGTAGAAGTAACGTTTAATTATTATCCCGGTAAAATTTATAAAGGTAGAATTACTTTTATTTATCCAACTGTTGATCCAGTATCGAGAACGATATCTGTGAGAATGGATATTAAAAATAGTAATGGTGAATTGAAACCTTCGATGTATGGTAATGTTAAGATAGAGAGTCATGTAAATGGAGAAATGCCATCTGTTCCTGAGACCGCAGTTATAAGAAGCGGTAAAAAGAACATTGTGGTCCTTGGATTAGGAGAAGGAAAATTTAAACCAGTTGAAGTTACGTTAGGGAGTTATTCTGATGGATTTTATCAAATATTAAAAGGGTTAAAAGTGAATGATAAAATTGTAACCTCTGGTCAGTTTATGCTGGATTCAGAAAGCAGTCTTAGATCGGCAGTAAAATTGTTCTCATCCTCAAATGCAAAAGAAATTGAAGAGCATAATATGACAGATGAAGAAATGTCAAATATGGATAACGAAATAGAAGATGAAAACCCTAATCATATTAACAAAGAAGAAGTATCAATAGTTCGTGAAGGAATCATAAATTTGGAAGATATTGATGCTAATGGTGATGGAAAGGTTTATCAAGATCCAATGGATTGGAATGTAATTTCTGATAAAGAGGGACGTTGCCCGTTATGTCGTATGTTCCTAAAGGAAGTAACAATTGATGAAGCAAAGAAAAATTTAACTGATAATGGGTTTAAATATAATTGATCTCTGTGTAATTCTGTGTTCTCTGTGGTGAAATATTTACCACAAAGGACACAAAGAAACACAAAGTTAAATCAGAGGATAACAGATGCAACAAAATGAAAATCAAAAAGATGGATTAATTTCTAAAATAATAGAATGGTCCATTAATAATAAATTTATGGTAATAATTTTAACACTTGCACTAATAGCTGTAGGCATTTATTCAATTCAGAATATTGCTGTAGATGCTCAGCCAGATTTAAGTGATGTTCAGGTTATTATATATACAGAGTATGCTGGACAAGGACCAAGAATTGTAGAAGATCAAGTAACTTACCCAATGACTACTAAAATGCTATCAGTACCATTTGCCAAGGTTGTACGAGGATATTCATTCTTTGGCTTTTCAATGGTATACATAATATTTGAAGATGGAACAGACATTTATTGGGCTAGGAGTAGAGTTCTTGAATATTTAAGTTCTCTTCAAAAAGATTTGCCAAACGGAGTATCCCCAACTCTTGGACCAGACGCTACTGGATTAGGCTGGGTATACCAGTATATATTAAAATCTGACAAACATGATCTGCAAGAATTAAGATCCATTCAAGATTGGTTCTTAAGATATGAACTTTCTTCACTGTCAGGAGTGTCTGAAGTTGCAAGTATTGGCGGTTTTGTAAAACAGTATCAAGTAAATATTGATCCTAATAAGCTGGCTTCTTTTGGAATACCCCTCAGCAAAGTAAAAGCAGCCATTAAAAAAAGTAACAATGATGTTGGAGGAAGATTATTAGAAATCAGCGAAATGGAATTTATGGTTCGCGGGTTGGGATATATAAAAAATGTCGAAGATATAAAAAAAATAGCTATCGGACACTCGTCAAAAACGGGTACCCCAATTTTCATAGAAAATGTTGCTACAGTGGATATTGGACCTGAATTGAGAAGAGGTGTAGCAGAGTGGAATGGAGAAGGGGAAACAGTTGGTGGAATAATAGTTATGCGATATGGTGAAAATGCTCTTGAAGTAATTGATAGAGTAAAAGAAAGAATCGAAGAACTTAAAGTATCACTTCCGGATGGAGTAGAAATAATAACTTCTTATGATCGTTCAGAATTAATTAATGCTGCAATTGATAACTTAAAGACAACGCTAACAGAAGAAACCATTATCGTTGCTATTATTATTATTTTATTTCTTCTGCATGTTAGAAGTTCATTAGTTGCAATCTTCACATTACCTGTCGCTGTTTTAGCGGCGTATGTAATAATGTATTATCAGGGAATCAATGCAAATATTATGTCACTCGGGGGTATTGCAATTGCAATAGGGGCTATGGTAGATGCGGCCATTGTTATGGTTGAAAATGCCCACACCCATATAGCTTATGAACAGTCTTTACCAGAAAAACAACGAAAACCACATTGGGCTACAATTTTAGAATCAGCGAAAGAGGTTGGTCCATCAATATTTTATTCATTGTTAATTATTTCTGTTTCTTTCCTGCCCGTGTTTACATTAGAGCAACAAGAGGGTAGGTTGTTTAAACCGCTTGCCTTCACAAAGACTTACTCAATGGGAGCAGCAGCAATTCTTGCAATTACAATTGTTCCAATTCTCCTTGGTTTTTTTGTAAGAGGTAAAATGCGATCTGAAGAGCAGAATCCAATTACAAAGGTTCTTGCAAAAATATATCATCCCGTCGTTGATTTTGTAATGAAAAAAAGGTGGTTTGTTATTGCGGCAGCAATAATAATAGTTGCTGTAACTTATATTCCTTATTCTAAACTTGGATCTGAGTTTATGCCTCCTTTATATGAGGGAGACTTACTGTATATGCCTACAACCTTGCCGGGCATCTCCATTACAAAAGCAAAAGAGATCCTGCAGCAAACTGATAGAATAATTAAAACATTTCCGGAAGTCGAATCAGTCTTTGGTAAGAGCGGTAGAGCTAATACTGCAACTGATCCTGCCCCTTTATCAATGTTAGAAACTACAATTCAACTTAAGCCAAGAGAAGAATGGAGACCTGGGGTAACACCAGAAAGTTTAGTTGAAGAATTGAATTCTGCAATACAATTTCCTGGATTAACAAATGCCTGGACAATGCCAATAAAAACAAGAATAGATATGTTGGCTACCGGAATAAAAACTCCTGTAGGAATAAAAGTTGGTGGGCCTGACTTAGAAGTTCTTCAGAGAATTGGTAAAGAAATTGAGCAGGTTGCTAAAACAATAAAGGGTACCAGATCTGCATATGCAGAAAGGTCTGTTGGTGGTAATTACATAGACTTTGATATTAATCGCGAAGCAATTGCCAGATATGGGTTAACAATAGAAGATGTTCAGGATGTTATTATGTCTGCGGTTGGCGGAATGAACATAACTAAAACAGTTGAGGGGCTTGAGCGTTATCCTGTAAACCTACGATATCAAAGAGATTATCGTGAAAATATTGAGGATCTAAAAAGAGTAAGAGTTCCTACTCCAATGGGTGGAAATGTTCTCTTATCTGAATTGGCTGATCTTGAAATTAAAAAAGGTCCACCAGTCATAAAGTCTGAAAATTCTAGACCAAATGCTTGGGTTTATATTGATATAAAAGATATTGATGTAGGTACATATGTAAAAAATGCTAAAGAAATAATTGCGGAAAAAATAAAAATTCCAACTGGTTATTCCCTTATTTGGAGTGGTCAGTATGAATATATGGAACGATCGAGTAAAAAATTGGCAATGGTTATACCAATTACATTATTGATAGTTATTCTTCTCTTATACATCAATACAAAATCTTGGGTAAAGACTGGCATTGTACTCTTAGCATTACCGTTTTCAATGGTTGGTGCTATTTGGTTTTTGTATTTAGCTGGTTATAATATGAGCGTTGCTGTTTGGGTTGGAATTATCGCTCTGCTCGGAATTGATGCTGAGACAGGTGTGATAATGCTGCTTTATTTAGATATAGCATATGAAAAGTTTAAGAAAAATGGATTGTTAAATTCAATGGCAGATTTAAGAGAAGCAATTTTTGAAGGAGCCGTAAAAAGAATTAGACCTAAAATGATGACTGTAATGACAACTATGTTAGGATTACTGCCAATATTGATTGGAACAGGAATAGGTGCAGACGTAATGAAAAGAATTGCGGCTCCAATGGTTGGAGGAATTGTTACTAGTTTCTTAATGGAATTAACCGTTTATCCAGCAATATTTTATATAATTAAAAAGAGAGAAGTAAATAAGATGATTAGCGCTGGCGCATATAAACCATTAACCCAAAATAATTAATGAAGGAGTAAATTAAAATGATTGAAATAGTAATTATAGCGGTTTTGATTGCCTTGCTGATCTTCTTGATGATTAGAAAAGTAAAAAAAGTAAATGATAACAAAAGCTGCTGCAAATAAAAATTAGGGTGAAATAATCATGAAAGAAATAAAAGCATATATAAGACACAACAAGGCAGAAATAGTTATACAAAAATTGGAAGAAGCTGGAGTAACGGGAATGACTATTTTAGATGTTAATGCTCTTGCCGAATGGGCAGATGCTGAAGCATTTAGTTTTTCGATTAAATATGTTCAGAAATATTCCACTGTTGTTAAGATAGAGCTTATTTGTAATGAAGACAAAGCAGATGAACTTTTAGAAGTGATCTCAAAACATGGTTTTACCGGACAAAGCGGTGATGGTTGGATTTTTGTTTCAGATATTGGAAAAGCTATTCGAATTAAAACGGGTGAAATTAACTTAATTAAATAATAATAATAATAATAAAAGGAGATACAAATATGCAAAACACAATGAATAAAGCAGCGGTAATAATTTTAACACTATTACTATTTATTGGGACATCATTAGCCCAAGAAGACAATAATTCTGATAAAACAGAAAAAAAATGTGCTGGCGGATGCTGCAGCGGCAATGCTGAAAACACAAAAATGGATCACGATAAAATGAACCATAGCAATATGATGGATATGAAATCAATGGATAAAAATAATGACGGACAAATTTATCAATGCCCAATGCATGCAGATCAAATATCTGATGAACCTGGTAAATGCTCAGAATGTGGAATGAACCTTAAAGAAGTTTCAGTTAATGATATTGAACATAATATGAAAAAAAAAGAACACAAAATGATGAAAGGAGAAATGGATCATAAAGAAATGAGTGATCATCATTCAATTGATAAGAATAAAGATGGTAAAATATTTGAATGCCCAATGAAATGTGAAGCTGGCAAAGATTCTCCGGGCGAATGTTCAAAGTGTGGCATGAAGCTTAAAGAAGTATCTGTAAAAGAAACGGAACATAAAATGATGGATCATAACAAAATGGATCATTCAATGATGAAGCATTCCAAAATGGAGCATAAAGACCATCAAAATCTAGAAAAAGTTGATTTTACAGAATATGATAAAAATAATGATGGTAAGGTATTTCAATGTCCAATGAATTGCGAAGTTCCACAAGATAACGCCGGGGAATGCTCAAAATGCGGTATGCAGTTAAAAGAAGTTTCGATTAATCAAGAAACTAAATAGATCATGAGGTTCTAAAATGAAAAACAATCAATTTATAAAATTATCCGAATATTTTTCTATAACACTATTCTTACTATTGTTATTTGCTCAAGTTAAATTACATGCACAGCATAATGATGACGGACATTTTAATCCCGATTCTTTAACACAAATTACGCTTTCTGGTATGGCAATAGTTGACTCAAATAATATTCATTTGATGTATTATCTGGATGAAGACAATAATGGAACTGCAGATTATCAACTCAATTTTGGACCTTCTTGGTATGAGCCAAACATTGGTAACAGCAGCCGACCGCTTAATGGTCAAACTATTACAATTGTAGGTGGTTTGCATAACGATTTTAATGGATTAAATACAGTTGTTGTTTATGAAATAAATGGAGAATACTGGCGGGGACCGTTTGAACCGACTTGGGTGGAAATGGGGAATCATTCACATGGAAATGGAAGCGGTCATCATCAAGGTGAATGCAGCGGATATGCTTTCGGTTTTGATCACAACTCTTTATCAACAGTTTCGCTGAATGGAAAAACTCTTGTTGATACAACCTTTATAATGGGCGCTTATTATTTAGATACGAATGAGGATAATTTACCGGATTACTTTTTAAATTTTGGTCCGCCTTGGTATGCTCCAAATAATGGAACAGAAAGACCAAATAGTGGTGATCAAATTACAATAAGTGGCGGAATAATAAATAATGATTCAATTCCAATGGTTGTTGTTTATTCAATAAATGGAAATGAATGGAGTGACTCAAATAATATTGGCAATCATATGGGCGGAAATTGGGCCTCTAAAAATATGACGGATTCAATTTTTATTCATTCTACTTTTGATGAGGAAGATTGGATGCATGTTGAGCCCGGCTGGTACAATAGCGGCGGTATGCACGGAGGTGGAATGATGACTGATTCTTTATTTTTTCAGATGATGGAAGTCTATCCGCAAAATATTCCTTTTACAGAAAATGAACATGTTTTTGCTGGTTATGAAATGGGTGTTTTTCTTCCAAATGGTTCGAACAATATGTGGAATGGCGGTGGCTGCGGAGGAATGATGAATTTTAATTCCAATATAAATTACAATATGCATTTTACAATTCAACAGTTAAATGGATTTGATTCTTCACCGGAAAATATTGAAGCAAAATATTGGGATTCACAAACTTCTACGTGGAAGGAAATAACTAATGCAGTAGTTAATATTAATAAAGGAACAGTAAACTTTAACATGAGTTCCGTTAACAATTATGTTATTCTAACTTCAACAGTTGTAACTTCTGTAGAGCAAGTAAATAGCAGCATTATAGTTGATGATTATAAATTGGATCAAAATTATCCTAATCCTTTTAATCCAAGTACAACTATAAATTATCAATTACCTAAAACTGGATATATAACATTGAAAGTATTTGACGTATTGGGCAGAGAAGTTAAGACGTTGGTTAATCAATCTCAACAAGCAGGCAATTATACAGTAAGTTTTGATGCTTTAAAATTGACAAGCGGAATATATTTCTATGAACTAAAGAGCAGTAACTTTATTCAAGTAAAGAAAATGTTGCTTATAAAATAAATAAATTAAATTAATACTTTAGTAAAAAATAGTAAAGAATTAATAACAATTAATTTTAGGAGAATCAAAATGAAAAACAATTCAAAAAAAATCATTTTAATGAGCAAATTAACATTATACATGACATTTGTATTTTTTTCAATAACACTTGCACAGCATAATAATATGGATAATCATATGCAGAATAATTCGCAAAATATGATGCAACAGAATATGCAACATATGCAGCAAATGAGTGAGCATATGAATCAGATGAATGTAAGAATGCAAAATATGATGCAAGGTATGAACCAGAATATAATGAACAATGGCCAACACAATATGCAAAATAATCAAGATCAAATTATGAATGCGGATAAAGGTATGGTACATAATCAAAATATGATGGGAAATGAAAAAGGCATTAATAATAATATGATGAATAATAAAGATATGATGAGCAATATGAATGAAATGTTTAAGGATATGAAAACAATGTTAAAACACATGGATAAGGTTATGCAAAATGAAAATATGATGCAGGATAAAGAAATGATGAATGACATGCATAGCATGATGGGTAATATGGATGATATGATGAATAACTATGATAAAATGCTTAATAACTTGGAAGTTAGACAAAACTCAAACAAAGAAAAAACCAATTTAAATCATGAATAAAATTAAATATTTATTTTTGCTGATTTCTATCAATATACTAACTGCCAATATAAATTTGGCACAAGATAAATGGTATGCACAAACATCATTACAAATGATCGGTTCGGATATACAGAACCATAACTCTTTTTATTTTTACAATGGAATAAGGTATCAGTCCCAGAATTATATTCTGGGTCTGAGTTTTCCAATTGTGTTAATTGGCAATAACTCATTAACACAATCTAATATGAGCGGCAGTAATATGAACTCCATGATTATTGGGTTGGGAGATTTGTACTTAAACTCCAGTTTTCAAATTGTTAATGAAGACAAAATTATTCCTACTGTTTCATTAGATGGATATATTAAATTTCCAACATCAACAGCTAAATTAGAAATCGGAACTGGCAAATTTGATGCACAAATAGCCTTAGGTTTGAGAAAATTTGCAAATAATATTTCACTTTTTGCTCAGTTTGGTTATTTGTTTCTAGGAAAAACTAATGCCGATGAAATTACAAATCCCTTAACAGTCAGTTTGGGAGTCGGATATACTTTTGGTTTTGGTGAGCATTCTATTTTACTAGCATACGATTCTTACTCTCAGATTATTAGAAATGTAGCTTCACCCAAGCAATTAGCTTTTGGATATAATTATTTGATTAAACCCGGATTATATTTTACGGCAATAATTTCAAATGGATTAAATACATCAACATCAAACTATACTATTTCAGCGGGATTAAATATCAACCTTTAAAATTAAATAGGAAGAAAGTAAATATGTTGTTGATTAAAAGAGTATTAATATTTTTTACTTCTTATGTTTTTGCACATGAAGGTCATAAAAAGAAAAAAGAAGTTCAAATTTATGATACGTTAACAATTGTTAACGGAGATACAATTGCAATCAATGGTTTAACAAAGGATCAAATAGAATCAAATCGTACTAAATTTAACAATGCGGTAAAAATTCACTCAGAAGAAGACAAGGAAATTAAATCAGTAACATTAAACTCCGCCTTTGAACACATTCATAACAAAGTTATTTACTATCCAATTGCTATAACGGTAATTGGAATTTTATTAATGTTATTTGTCTATAAAGATAATAAGTACAATAATGCACTTAAGATCATTATTCCATTTGCAGCTTTTTTCAGCATTCTTTCAATATTAAGCGGGCTTTCGCAAGCAACACTCTTTGAAGGAGCTCAAATTTATGATCCAGTTGAAACCCATAAGTTCTTGGGCTTTGGAGTCATGGCATCATTATTCTTTTGGTCATTTACTCTGGATATAAAAATTATAAATAAGTTTATTTGGTTATTTGCAATAATAACATTTACTCTTGTCACTCGTGCAGGCTTATACAGAGGTGTGATTGCACATTAATGGTAAAAATAATTTATTGAATTCAATTAAGCACATTGTCCTTTACTCGCTAATATTAAATTTTATATGGGATATGCTGCAGATGCCTTTTTATGAAAATATGAATTGGGATTTACAAAGCATGCTTTATTGTTTTGCTGCAAGTATTGGTGACGTATTGATGACGCTTATAATTTTTTTTACAGTTGGGTATTTAGTCAAAAATAAAAATTGGCTTCTACGTTTTAATTCTAAAAATATTCTGTTTATGCTTATAACCAGTTTGCTCTTATCATTAATTGTTGAGGAAATTGCCATACGTTTAAGTCTGTGGAGTTATACCGACTTGATGCCGAAAATATACATTACAAATATTAAGATAGGAATTATTCCATTATTGCAAATGATCATTTTGCCCTTTCTTGTATTTAAATTAACAGTTCTTACTGCTAATAACTCAATAAAACAAAAGAATAAATACTGATAAGAAAATATATATGCCGTTAAATAATAATTAAAAAGAAGGGAGGAAATTATGTTTCACGATGGATTTATGGGCGGTATGTGGTTCGGATGGATATTTTGGATTTTTATTGCGGCTGTTATTATTTGGGCGATAGTTAAAATTGCCAATAATAATTCAAACAGAGGAGTTGGTTCAAATACTCCACTTGATGTATTAAAGAACAGATATGCAAGGGGTGAGATAACGAAGGATGAATTTGAAAAAATTAAAAAGGACTTATAAAGTGGAAAATCATAAAGAACAAAATCACAATAAAATGAATAACCATGGAAATAATCATGATCATCATTCTCATGAAAACCATGAACATAAACATATGAATCATGATAAAAATAAACATGCACATCATGATCATCACGCGCATATGGTTGAAGATTTTAAGAAGCGATTTTGGATTTCACTCATATTTACAATTCCAATTTTAATTTTATCTCCGCTCATTCAAGAATTTATTGGGATAAAAGAAACGTTCAATTTTAGCGGTGATTTATATTTTCTTTTTGCTCTGGCTTCTTTCGTTTTTTTCTATGGCGGTTATCCCTTCTTAAAAGGTCTTTTTGATGAATTGAAAAAAAAAGAACCTGGAATGATGACATTGATAGCGCTTGCGATTTCCGTTGCATACTTTTACAGTGCAGCAGTTGTTTTAGGCGTTAAAGGCGAAGTATTTTTCTGGGAACTTGCAACACTTATAGATATTATGCTTCTTG
>CAYXXW010000043.1:10963-15265 GCA_964469115.1 uncultured Melioribacteraceae bacterium | reverse complement strand
ATTGCAGCCAAAGTATTTGCAAAATTATATGGTAAAAAAGTAATAATTTTTTCCCTTGTTGGTTTTACAATTGCTTTAATTTCATTACTTGTTTCAAATATATTTGCTAAGAGCTTTCACTCGTTTTATTAATTTTTTTTGAATCATTTATTTTTATGAATCTAATTGGAATTTCGATAAATCATAGAACTTCCCCAATTGAAATTAGGGAATCCGTTCACTTAAGTTTTGATGAACAGAAACAATTCATCACTATACTTAAATCTGAGATACTCAAAGAAGGTTTTGTAATTTCAACATGTAATAGAACTGAAATTTTTGGTATTCCTAAAAATGATTCGATTACTAATGAAATTTTATTTAAAGAATTAGTAAGATATAAAAATGTGGAAGGATTAAAATCGGAACATCTAGAAAATTTCGATTCATATAATTCACTAAACCATTTTGGAAGAGTTGCTTCGGGTATTGATTCGTTAATTCTTGGTGACAGTCAAATTTTAAGTCAATGCAAAGAAAGTTTCCGCTTATCGGTTGATGAAAATTTCTCTAATACAATTACACGAAAGATTTTTGATCTAACAGCAAGAATTGGTAAACGATCAATCAAAGAAACGCTTATTTCTCAAGGAGCAGTAACTGTCAGCTATGCAGCTATTCAAGTAATTGAAAAAATATTTGCAAACTTAGAAAAAAAGAAAGCATTAATAATAGGTGCCGGTGAAACAAGTGAATTAGCAGCTATCCACTTAAACAGCCGAAATATTGGTACCATAACAATTACTAATAGAACTTCTGAAAAAGCAGGAAAGTTGGCAAAAAAGGTTTCCGGCTCAACCCTAGATTTTAATGAATTTACAGATAATTTATATAAATTCGATATAATAATTACTGCAACAAGTTCTACTGAACATTTGATTTTATTCAATGATGTAAAAACTGCAATATCAAAACGTAAGGGAACTCCAATATTTATAATGGATATTGCAATACCAAGAGATGTGGACCCAAAAGTAAAAAAGATAGATAACGTTTTCTACAATGATATTGACTCACTAAATATTATTATTGATCAGAATTTACAGAAAAGAAAACACGAAATACCAAAAGTTGAAAAAATCATTGAGGAAGAAATAGATGGATTCTATGCTTGGTATAATACATTGGGAATTGTTCCAACAATTAAAGCATTAAGATCTTTTGTAGAAACAATTGAGCAAGATGAATTAAACAAAATAAAAAATAAAGTTTCCGCTGAAGATTATATAAAACTTGAGGAAATGAGCAAACGATTAATTGGTCGCATCCTTCACAATCCGACAATTAAACTGAGAGAATTTGTTGAAAAAGGAGACAATACAGACAAAGCAAATGAGTTGACAAGTTTTATGAAATATTTATTTGATTTAGATGATAATTCCAATAATGGCAAAACTAATTAAGGTAAATTTTGAAAAAAGAAAAAATAATCATTGGTTCAAGAGGAAGCGCTCTAGCTTTGTGGCAAGCTAATTTTGTAAAAAGAGAGTTGGAGAAAAAAAACAAAAACCTTTCTGTTGAAATAATAATCATTAAAACAAAAGGCGATAAAATATTAAACGTAGCCCTTTCAAAAATCGGTGATAAGGGATTATTTACAAAAGAACTTGAAGTAAAATTACTTAATGAAGAAATTGATATTGCTGTTCACAGTTTAAAAGATTTACAAACAAAACTACCAAAAGGTTTAAAGTTAGCATGTGTAACAAAAAGGCATCCGGTTGAAGATGTACTTATTGCAAGAAGAAAAGGGATGACAATTGAAAAGCTGCCCGAAGGAGCAACTGTTGCAACCGGCTCATTAAGGAGAAGAGCACAGTTAAAACATCTTCGTCCGGATATTAATGTAGTTGAGCTGAGAGGAAATGTTCCCACAAGAATTGAGAAATTTTTAAAGTCAAATTGGGATGCAATAATTCTTGCAAGGGCTGGTGTTGAAAGATTAAAATTAAACAAACATATTTCATCAGTTATTGATAAGAAAAGTATACTTCCAGCGGTTGGCCAAGGTGCTTTAGGAATTGAAATAAAAAGCACAAACAAATTTGCGGAAAAAATAATAAAATCAATCCACGATGAAAACACATTTGCTGCAGCAACTGCAGAACGTGCATTACTAAAAAAATTAGAGGGCGGATGCCAGATACCAATCGGTGCTTTTGCTGAAGTTAGAAAAAATGGACTTTATTTAACAGGACTAGTTGCATCCCTTGAGGGCGATGTTACCCTAAGCAAAACAATGAGAGGAAGTAAAAATAATCCGGAAGCTCTCGGTAAAAAGCTCGCTTCTGATTTAATTAAAGCCGGGGCTAAAAAAATCCTTAAAGATATTTACGAAAGCAGATAATTGAAGAAAGTTCTACTAAATAAAAATATCGTTTTAACCAGAGCAAAAAATCAATCCTTAGAAACTATTGACCAGTTAAAGTATTTGGGTGCTAATGTTATTAGTTTTCCTACAATTAGAATTGCTACCATTAAAAATAATGTGAAGTTAGATAAAACAATTAAAAGTATTAATAACTTTAACACTATTATTTTTACTTCTGAAAATGCTGTTAAATCTTTACTTGAAAAAATTGTAGAATTAAAAGTTAGTTTTGATCCCAAAGCTTTTTTTATAATATCCATAGGTGATAAAACTTCTCAATTTTGCATGGAAAATGGATTTAGGATAGACTTCCAATCAACTTTTGCTAGTTCAGATTCATTGCTTAAAGAATTGGGCTATATAGATTTATTAGGAAGGAAAATTTTAATTCCATCTTCAACTTTGTCTAAAAAAAATCAGTTTTCATCTTTGAAAGATCACGGAGCAGAAATAACATCAATACCCGTTTATGAAAACACCCCAAATAATTCTGATACCTTAAAGGATGAATTAAGACAACTAAAGGAGATAAATATTGATTTATATATTTTTACAAGTCCTTCTACCTTTAAGGGATTTTTAGAAATTATTAAAATTGAAGATCCTAAACAATATTTTAAAAATAAGAATATTGCAGTAATTGGACCTGTAACAAAAAAGGCTCTCAGCAAAGCTGGTATTGAGCCAAACATAGTTCCACAAAATTTTACTATGAATTATTTAATTGAGGAAATAAAAAAATATTATAGTAAAGAAAAAGTGATTGAGTGATTTAACTTGTTCCCCCAGAATGGTTTTATCGGGGATCCATTAAAGTAAAATTCTGGACTCCCGCTTGAAGCATGCGGGAATGACAAAACAATTCTACAAATATAAAATGAAATAAAGGAAGTAATTTTGAATAAATTAAAAAACGATCTCTTTTTAAGAGCGTGCAAAAAAGAAAAAACTGAAAGAACTCCAATTTGGGTTATGCGTCAAGCAGGGAGATATTTACCTGAGTATCGGGCAGTTAGAAAAAAAGCTGACTTTTTAACAATGTGTAAAACTCCTGAGTTAGCTGCTGAAGTTACGCTTCAACCAATTGATTTAATTGGTGTAGATGCAGCAATAATTTTCTCTGATATTTTAGTTATTCCTGAAGCTATGGGAATGCACTTGGAAATGCACGAGGGACGAGGGCCTGTTTTCCCTTACCCAATCAGAACACAATCTGATTTTAATGCATTAAAGGAGATCGATCCTACTACTGATCTAAAATATGTTTTAGAGGCAGTATCTTTAACTAAAACAGAATTGAATGGTAGAGTTCCTTTAATTGGTTTCAGCGGTTCACCTTGGACTTTATTGACCTACATGGTTGAAGGCGGAGGATCAAAGAACTTTTCTAACGTTAAAAAGATGATTTATAACAATCCAGAATTAGCACATAATATTTTGGAAAAGTTATCGTCAGCTATTTCAAATTATCTGTCTGCCAAAATTGAGGCAGGCGCCAATGCAATTCAGATTTTTGACACTTGGGGCGGCATACTTACTCAAGATGATTTCCAAGAATTTTCACTACAGTATGTCCAAAAAATAATCAGTAATATTAAAAGAGAAAATGAACCGGTAATTTTCTTTCCTAAAGGAGTCCATTCAAATTTAGAAAAAGTTGCCAATTGCGGTGCTGATGTTCTTGGTCTTGATTGGACAATGGATTTAGGTGAAGTTAGAAAATTAGTGGGAGATAAAGTTGCGCTTCAAGGTAATTTGGATCCAACCACATTATATGGTTCTGAGGATGTTATAAAAGAAAGAGCATTGAAAACAATGCAGTCTTACGGTAATGGTAGCGGTCATATTTTTAATTTAGGTCATGGTATTTTACCGGATGTTGAACCAGAAAA
>CAYXXW010000043.1:0-10863 GCA_964469115.1 uncultured Melioribacteraceae bacterium | reverse complement strand
GATAATTATTTAGATGAAATTATCAGAACAAATAATTTAGAAAATCCGGCTGATTTATCACTTTATTTTCATATCCCATTTTGTGATACACTTTGCTATTTCTGCGGATGCAATATGATTGTATCCCGGAACAGAGATAGAATAAAAGAATATGTGAATGCGCTTAAAAATGAAATTGATTTGTTACGCACCTACTTCAAACCTGATCGCAAAGTAGCTCAAATACATTGGGGCGGCGGAACTCCAACTCATCTTATACCTGATGAAATCCAAGATTTAATTTCCTACATAAATCAAAGTTTTGAATTTGTTGATTCTCCGGAAAACGGCTGTGAGATCGATCCACGTGAACTGACTTTTGATCATTTAGCAACTTTAAGAAAAGGCGGATTCAATAGAGTCAGCATGGGTGTTCAAGATTTTAATGAAAAAGTTCAAAAAGCTGTAAATAGAATTCAGCCGGAAGATTTAACCCGTAAAGTTGTTGATTGGGTAAGGGAATTAAAATTTGACAGTATAAACTTAGATTTAATTTATGGTCTCCCCTTTCAAACAGTTTCTGACTTTGAAAAGTCTGTTGATGTAATGATTGATATTTCTCCCGATAGAATTGCATTGTTTAATTATGCTCATGTTCCTTGGATGAAAAAGCATATGGCCTTGATTAAGGAAGAAGATTTACCCGTCCCCGAAGAGAAATTAGAGATTCTTAAAATGTCGGTTGAAAAATTAACTTCAGCTGGATATGAATTTATTGGGATGGATCACTTTGCTAAACCGGATGACGATCTGGCAAAAGCTTTTCATGAGAAAAATCTTTATAGAAATTTTCAAGGTTATAGCACAAATGCCGGCACCGATCTTTATGCTATGGGCATAACAAGTATTAGTCAGTTTGGAAATGTATACGCTCAGAATTATAAAACTGAAAAAGAATACTATACTGCACTCGATAACGGAATAATACCCGTTATGAAAGGTTATGAAATGACTGAAGATGATATTATAAGAAAAGAAGTAATTATGAAAATTATGTGCGATTTTGAATTAGACTTTTCAACAATTGAAAAAAAGTTTAATATAAATTTTGAAAAATATTTCAGTCACGGTTTAAATGATTTTGATGAATTAATTTCAGATGGATTAGTTGAAATAAAAGACCGTAAAATTAAAGTTGCAGAAATGGGGAGATTATTAATTAGAAATGTTGCAATGAAATTTGATGGGTTTTTAGAGCGTAAAGAAGATAGTGGTAAATATTCTAGAACAGTTTAAAGAAAGTTATTAAAGAAAAAGATTGATTAATGTAGTGTCATTTCGAAATAAGTTACGATTTCTTTTCATCGTAACAATTGAGAAATCTAAAACTTGGCAAGTTTATAAGATGTCTCACAAGAAATAAGTTCGACATGACAATCTTATAAGTCTGTCATTCCCAAATGCCTTTATCGGGAATCCAGAAAAACTATTTAAATGACTAAAAAATGAAAGTAACATAATTTGAAAACAGCAGTAGTAATCTTTAATTTGGGCGGACCCGATTCTTTGGAAGCAATTGAACCTTTTCTCTTCAATCTTTTCTCTGATAGAGACATTTTCAATCTTCCATTTGGACAAAAATTATTTGCCAAAATTATTTCATCAAGAAGAGCTCCAAAAGTAGCGGAAGAATACAAATTAATTGGTGGAAAATCTCCAATTAATGAATGGACGGAAATCCAACGAAAAATGCTTGAAGAAAAATTGCAAAGTTATGATTCAAATATTAGCGTATTCACAGCTATGCGATACTGGAATCCGATAACAAAGGATGTTGCTGAAGAAATCAAATCACAAAATTTTGATAGGATAGTACTTCTTCCCCTTTATCCTCATTATTCAATTTCAACAACCGGTTCTTCTTTTAACGAGTGGGATAGATGTTATACAGCAACTAACGAAAAAGTCTTTAGGGTAAATAATTATCAAACAAATCCATCATATATCTCTGCATTGAATGAGAGAATTGACAAAACAATTTTGAGATTTTCGGAAGAAATCAGAAAAGATATTCAATTAGTTTTTAGCGCACATGGAACACCAATTAGCATGGTAAAAAGCGGAGATCCATATTCACATCAAATAAAAGAAACAATGGATGCGGTAATGCTTCAAAGAAATTTTTCACATCCGCATCATTTATGTTTTCAAAGTAAAGTTGGTCCGGTAAAATGGCTTACTCCCGCAACTGACACAATGATTGAAGATTTATCCAAGGAAGGCAAGAAGCATTTGTTAATAATTCCTATTAGTTTTGTATCTGATCATGTTGAAACTTCTTTTGAATTGGATATTGAGTATCGGCATGTCGCTGATAATAATAATATTAAGACCTATATAGTTATGGAAGGATTAAACGATTCAGAATTATTTATTAATGCACTTTACGAAGAAACAGTAAATATTTTAGAATAGCAATTATTATGAAAAGTAAAAAAATAACAATACTTGGAGCCGGCATATCCGGTTTAGCCTCTGCTCATTGGCTAGAAAAAGAGGGATATGATGTCACTCTCCTCGATTACAATTTTGAGCCCGGCGGAGCTATGATCACCAGAAGCAACAATGGATTCTTAATTGATTTTGGTCCAAATAGTGGACTTGAAACGACACCAAAAATAAAGGAACTTGTTGACGAGGTTGGTCTATCAAATGAAATGATTTATGCAAATGAAGAAGGAGATACAAGGTATATACTTAAAAATAATCAGTTGATGGCTTTACCAACTGCTCCGGGTGCATTTCTTAAATCAAAATTATTTTCTACTTCTGGCAAGCTTAGACTAATGAAAGAACCTTTTGTAGGCAAATCTGAAGATGGCTATAACCAAAGTATTGCCCAATTTGTTGAAAGAAGATTGGGTAGAGAATTTTTAGACAATGCAATAGATCCATTTGTTTCGGGGGTGTTTGCAGGCGACCCTACCAAATTAAGTGTTAAGTCAGCTTTCCCAAAGTTGTATAGATTAGAAGAAGTATACGGCGGACTTATCAAAGGAATGATAAAAGGTGCAAAAGAAAGAAAGCAGCGAAATGAGGATTCAAAACAAAATGCAAAAATGTTTTCGTTCCGTAATGGAATGCAGTCATTCCCAAAAGCTATTGCTAAAAATTTGAAGGGAAATATTTTCTACGATTGTACAATAGAAAGTATAAGAAAAGTTGAGAATAAAATTATAGTAGAAATTGAAGCAAATAAGCAAAAAGGTAAAATTGCAAGCGATGTTCTTCTCTCTACAATTCCCGCTCATTCTTTTAGTAAATTTACTGACCCTATCGATTCAAATCTTTCAGAGCATCTAAATGATATATTTTATCCACCGGTTCTGGTCTTGTTTTTAGGTTATGACAAAAAAGTAATTCAGCAGAAATTAGATGGATTTGGTTTTTTAATTCCATCAAATGAAAAGAAAAAGTTTTTAGGGGCAATCTGGAGTTCCACAATATTTGAGAACAGAGCGAAAGATGACAGAGCGGCATTTACTTTATTTGTTGGCGGTGCAAAAAATTCCGATTTTACTAAAGCACAAGTTAATGATAGAGTTAAAGAAGTGATAAAAGAATTTGAAGGAATAATGGGAATAACATCTCCCCCAATTTTAATTGAAAAATATTTCTGGAGCAAAGCAATCCCACAATATAATTTGGGATATATTGAACACGAAAATTATTTTGATCAATTTGAAAAGGAAAATCCGGGAATATTTTTAAGCGGTAATTACCGTGGTGGAATATCCGTAGGAGATTGTATTAAAAGTTCATATATAAATTTTGAAAAAATAAAAGGATACTTATCTTAATGTTTCATGTCATTCCCGAATGTATTAATCAGGAATCCAGTTTCTTTAAATTAGATTCCGGATCAAGTCCGGAATGACAATAGTCTTGACACAAAAAAATACTCAATAATATTTTGATTAGTAGAATAAGGAAAAACAATGGCAACATATCCAACAAAAAGATTAAGAAGACTTAGATACAATCCCATTGTTAGGGATTTAATTAGAGAAACAACTTTGAGCAAAGATGATTTGATTTACCCGATGTTTGTGATCCACGGGAAAAATATAAAGAATGAAATTAAATCAATGCCCGGAGTATTTCAATTTTCTATTGAAAACTTAGTTGAAGAATGTAAAGAGCTTGTCCAACTTGGATTAAAGGCAATTATACTTTTTGGCATTCCCGAACATAAAGATGAACAGGGATCAGATGCATATTCTGATAACGGAATTATTCAAAGAGCAATTAGAGCAATAAAATTAGAAGTTAAAGATTTGTTAGTAATTACAGATGTTTGCCTCTGTGAATATACTTCGCATGGTCATTGCGGATTGTTAAAGGGTGATGAAGTTTTAAATGATGAAACAGTTTCTCTCCTTGCTAAAGAAGCTGTATCGCATGCTGAAGCCGGCGCTGATATGATTGCTCCATCTGATATGATGGACGGTAGAATTGCAGGAATAAGAAAAGCCTTAGATTTCAAAGGATTTCAGAATATACCAATAATGAGTTATGCAGTTAAATATTCATCCGGTTATTACGGACCTTTCAGAGATGCTGCGGATTCTGCCCCCGCATTTGGTGATAGACGTTCACATCAAATGGATATTGCAAATGGTCTGGAAGCAATCAGAGAATCTGAATCTGACATCGAAGAAGGTGCCGATATTATTATGGTAAAACCGGCAGGTGCTTATTTAGATATTATAAAAGCTGTAAAAGATAAATTTCAAATGCCGACTGCAGCTTATCAAGTAAGCGGTGAATATTCAATGATTAAAGCAGCAGGCAAGTTAGACTGGATTGATGAAGAACGTGTAATGATTGAATCGTTGATTGGAATTAAAAGGGCAGGTGCAGATATGATTTTAACTTATTTTGCGAAAGACGTTGCAAAGTATTTGGATAAAAATAATTGATTTTTTTGAGATCTCTCCTCCTTTCAGTCGTCGAGATGACACATATTTGTCATTTCGATGAGCAAAGCGAAGAGAAATCTTTAAACTTAATAATTTGCAGAAAAATTTATCGAGATTAATATGAACATATCAACAAGTGAAAAATTATTTCAAGAAGCTAAAAAATTTATTCCCGGTGGCGTTAATTCTCCGGTTAGAGCATTTAACTCGGTTGGTGGTAATCCTCTTTTTATTAAAGAAGGTAAAGGTTCAAAATTTACTGATGTCGATGGAAATGAATACATAGATTACATCGGAAGTTGGGGACCACATTTATTTGGGCACAATCCCGATTTTATTATTGAAGCTTTGCAAGATGCAATTTCACGAGGTACAAGTTTTGGTGCACCTACAGAAATTGAAATTAAAATGGCTAAACTTATTACTGAGCTTGTTCCTTCAATTGAAAAAGTTAGAATGGTAAATAGCGGTACCGAAGCAACAATGTCGGCAGTTAGAGCCGCTCGGGGATTTACCGGAAGAGAAAAGTTCATCAAATTCGAAGGCTGTTATCACGGGCACGCAGATTACTTTTTAATTAAAGCCGGATCCGGAGCTTTAACTTTAGGCGTACCTACCAGTCCGGGCGTTACAAAAGGAAACGCGGCCGATACCTTACTCGCACAGTTTAATAATATTGAATCAATTAAAGAATTGATTGCAAAAAATAAAAATGAAATTGCTGCAATAATTATTGAGCCAATCGCTGGAAATATGGGAGTCATAAAAGCAGAAGATTCTTTTATAAAAGAAGTTCGTTCAATTTGCGATGAAGAAGGAATTGTTTTAATCTTTGATGAAGTGATGACCGGCTTCAGAGTTGCAAAAGGTGGTGCCCAGGAAATTCTGGGAATATCCCCTGACTTAACTACTTTTGGAAAAATTATTGGCGGAGGTTTGCCTGTTGGTGCATTTGGCGGCAAAGCAGAAATCATGGATAAAATTGCCCCCGTCGGACCAATTTATCAAGCTGGAACTTTAAGCGGAAATCCCTTGGCAATGTCAGCAGGATTTGCAGCTTTAAGTTATATAAAAAATAATCCAAACATCTACGATATTTTAGAAGAAAAATCAGCTTATCTAGCAAATGGCTTTGCGAAGAATCTCAAAAAAGTTGGTAAAAATTTTGGAATGAATAGAATTGGTTCAATGATGTGCATGTTCTTTGTAGAAGAAGATGTCAAAGATTTTAATACTGCAGTCAAATCTGACACAGAACTTTATGGCAAATATTTTCATAAAATGCTGGATCAAGGAATTTATTTAGCTCCTGCTCAATTTGAGGCTTTATTTGTTTCCACAGTTCATTCAAAAGAAGATTTGGATAAAACTATTCAAGCTCATCATAATTCTTTGATTGAAATTCTATAAATCACTGTTTAAGTTAGTATAGGACATTTTTGAAAAGTATTGTTTCAAAATTGAAACATAATGGTTATGGCTGAAAACAATTTGAAAAATGATGACATTCTTGATAGTTTAGGTGAAGGTGTATTCACCGTAGACAAGAGCTTTAGAATTAATTTCTTCAATAAAGCTGCCGAAAAAATTACCGGCCACAAAAAAGAGGAAGTTGTTGGACAGTTTTGCAAAAATGTTTTTAAGTCAAAAGCCTGTTTTACCGATTGCCCCATTGCATTAGTTTTAAATTCTAGAAAGAACATTTATGATTTTGAGTCTAAAATCAGATCAGCAAATGAAAATTTTATTTCAATAAAACTTAATGCTGCTGTACTGCATAATGAAGATGAAATTCCGGTAGGCGGTGTTATTTCTTTTAGAGAAATTTCCGACCTGGAACGGATCAATCAAGATTTATCAAAGGATAGTCAGTTTCATGGTATTATTGGTAAAAGTAAGCCAATGCGTGAAATTTTTGAATTGATTGAAGAAATTTCAGATTCGGATGCCCCGGTTTTTATTCATGGCGAATCCGGTACTGGAAAAGAAATGGTTGCAAACGCTATTCAAAAAACAAGCACTCGAAACAAAGAAGTTTTCATTAAAATTAACTGTTCAGTATTTCCGGAACATTTGCTTGCAAGTGAGTTATTTGGTCATGTAAAAGGTGCATTTACCGATGCTGTTAAAGATCGTCCAGGTAGATTTGAAATTGCTGACGGCGGTACAATATTTTTAGATGAAGTTGCTGAAATGCCGCTCCAAATGCAGCTTCAACTTTTAAGGGTTTTACAAGAAGGTACTTTTGAAAGGGTCGGTGAATCTATAACCCGAAGGGTAGATGTAAGAGTTATAGCAGCAACAAATATAAATATTGAAGAAGCATTAAAGTCCGGTAAATTTCGTGATGATTTATATTACCGGTTGAATGTTATTCCTATTGAGGTGCCCCCGCTAAAAGACAGACAAGTCGATCTAATGCCACTAGTAAAACATTTTCTTACAAAATTTTCTCTTTTATACAAAAAAGAAATAAACGATATTGACGATGAAGCGTTGGAACTGATAACCAATTTTGAATGGCGCGGAAATGTTCGTGAATTGGAAAATGTGATTGAATATTCATTCGTAAGAACCAATAATTCTAATATTATCAATGCTTCCAAATTACCCCCAATGATCAAAAATAACGAAGGTAAGAGAAAATATTTCAATAAATATATTGAAGATGACGATTCTTTTGAAAAGCATCAATTATTGGATATTTTAGAAAAAAATCATTGGAGCAAAACTAAAACCGCTAAAGAATTGAAGATTGGAAGGACCACTCTTTGGCGAAGAATGAAACAATATGGAATTATTGACGAAGAAAATTAGTTCCATGTTCCACTATTGAAACATACCGTTCCGCCCAGTCTAATTTATTATATTACAACACTTTAATTTGTTTCTATTTTATTTGTCGCCTCTATTGAAACATAATGTGTTACTTAATAATGCGATAATTATCTCTTTTAATAACTTTTTCTTGGCATCTTAATTGCAATATCAAGAAGAATTAAATTAAATAGGAATTAAAATGAAGGAATTTAGCAAGTATTTAGTAATTATTCTCGCCTTTGTTTTTATAATTGTTGGCTGTAATGATGAAGAAAAAGAATTACCAATCACTCCGGGAACCGGCGGTGAATTAGCCAAAAATAGCTGCGAAGGTTGTCACACAGATTATGATTTATTAAAACAAGTATACACACCTGATCCTCCATCAACAGGAGGAGGAGGCTGCGGCGGTGATGCACCACATTATGAACCATATGATAGAGTTGTTTTAAGCGGTGATGGATATGAAGACTTTAAAAATAGCGTTCATGGTAAATTAGGCTGCGTTGCTTGTCATAACGGTGTTGAAAATGCAACTGGTGATACTGATAGTGAAATTAAAGAAAATGCTCATGCAGGTGATTTTATTTCGAGTCCTTCTTTATATGCTACAGATAAATGTGCTTCATGCCATCCTGATATAGTTGCCAGAACTCATAACAGTACTCATGAGCAAGGATTGGGACAAAAAAGCATGGTTAGTTTAAGATATAAAAACGAAACCGGATTAGCTGCTTTTGATTCATTACCTGAAGAGCTTAAAGAAGGATACAAAGCCAATTGCCAAACTTGTCACGGAACTTGTGCAGATTGCCATATTACCCGTCCCACAGCCGGCGGTGGCGGTTTATCAAATGGTCATAAATTTACAAAGACTCCTGATATGAGAAAAAGTTGTACTACATGTCACGTAAGTCGTGGTGGTCATGCTTATTACGGTGAAGGAATTGGAACTGTTCCCGATGTTCATTTAACCGAAGCAGGATTTACATGTATGGAATGCCATAGTAAAAATGAAATTCATGGTGATGGAAAATATTATGATCAACGTTACAAAAATGAACTTATGCCTGAATGTGAAGACTGCCACAGCAATGAAATAAATGATGCTTCTAACGCTTTTCATGCAGTACACAAAGATTCATTTAACTGCCAAACTTGTCACTCACAAGATTATAACAATTGCGGAAGTTGCCATGTTCATGAGGAAGGTGCTAGAATTCCTTCTCACTTAAAATTCAAAATTGGAATGAACCCAATCCCTGAAACAAAACCATATAGAATGGCAACATTAAGACAATCACTAATGGCCCCCGATAGCTGGAGTCATTACGGGGTTGAAAATTTAGCAAACTTTGATGTTAGACCTTCTTATAAATATACTACTCCACATAATATTATTAGGTTGACTGCAAGAACTGATACCTCAAAAATTGATTTTGTTACTGGAACACCCCATCCTCCATGCTCACAGGCATGCCATATAGTAAAAGATAGCGAAGGAAACCTGCTAAACAAAGAATATTACTTATTTGAATCAGATTTAGAGTTTGATTGGCAAAAAAGTTCAACAAGTCAATATACAGTAGATGGAAATCTTCCATCATGGTGGCAAATAAATTAGAATATTTAACTAAATAAAAAAATCTCAAAAAACAAAAAGGAGAAAAAATGAACGAATTAAGAAAATTGTTTTACTTGTTACTCATAATACCAATTATGTTTGTTAACACAGGATGTAGTGACGACGATGATGATGGCGGAACAGATCCTGTAGTTGTTAACGAAGCTGAAGTACTTGTAAAATATTTGGAAGATGCTGGTGGCAACCCAGTTGCTGGTTTCCCGAAAATGATTAAATCTACTGACGTATATACAAATATTAATACTGGTGCAGACCAATACATTATTGATATTAGATCAGCTACTGACTATGCAGCTGGACATATTCAAGGTGCTGTAAATGTTCCTTCAACAGATGTTTTAACTCACTATAAAGCAAATAATCTAGATGATCCTAATAAAGTTGTTGTTATAGCTTGTTATTCCGGTCAAACTGCTGCGTGGGTTACAGGTTTAATGCACACTGCCGGTTATGATAACGTTAAGGATTTGAAATGGGGAATGTCAAGCTGGAATGCTACAACATCTGGATCATGGGTAAATAATATTGGAAATTCACGTGCTTCAGAATTAGTTACTACAGCTACTTCAAAAGCTGCAGCAGGTGACCTACCTACATTAGAAACTGGTTTAGAAGATCCACAAGCAATACTAGAAGCAAGAGTTCAGGCTGTTTTTGTGGAAGGTTTTGGTGCTGCTAAAACAACTAATGGCGATGTCTTTAATAATCCATCTGGATTTTATGTAGTCAATTACTGGTCAGCTGCAGATTATAGTTGGGGACATATTCCAGGCGCAATGCAATATACTCCAGGCACTGATTTAGGTTATACTACTAGCCTAACTACTTTACCTACAGATCAAACTGTTGCAGTTTACTGCTATACTGGTCAAACTTCAGCTCATGTTGCTGGTTATTTAAGAGTTTTAGGTTACGATGCAAAATCAATCCTTTTTGGTGTTAATGCAATGGCTTGGGATGGAATGCCAGGAACAAGATTTACTGCAGAAACAGAAGTTCACGATTATCCATTAGTTCAGTAAAATTATTTTTAATATAGAGTCCCATTAAGTTGGGACTCTTTTTATTACAAATGTAAAGAGCATTAAATGAATGAAATGTTAGGAAATCAATACTTTATGGCAAGGAATTACTTGGGGGCAGCAAATGTCTTTCAAGAAGTCTTAAAGGAAGATCCTGCAAATTTAAATGCTCGTAAAAAATTAATTATTGCTTTTACTCAAATTGGCAAATACACTCAAGCTGTTAATCTCTTTACTAAATTCATTTCTGAAAATATTGAACGTATTTTAGAAACAGATCCCATCAAAGACGATTGTCCGTGTCCGGAATTAGTTCATAATCTTGAACACATGACGTTTCATGGAAGTGAAAGCTTTACCACTTATGAAACTTTGGGTGTTTTATGGCTTTACTGTGATATAAATAAATCTATTG
>CAYXXW010000042.1:0-15334 GCA_964469115.1 uncultured Melioribacteraceae bacterium | reverse complement strand
TTAGGAGATCTCTCACGAAAAGCATGTTCGAGATTACAAGTATTTTTTTGTCATTCCCGAATGTTTTTATCGGGAATCGATTTATTTTTCTGGATTCCGGCTCTGCCAAAGGCAGACAAGTCGGAGGCCAGAAAGACATATTTTTTTAAAGAACTAATTTTCTGTGCTAACTTCTTGGCGTTTCAATCTATTGGCGTAACTAACTCCAGCTTCTTTTGGTTGACCAAAAGCTGTAGGATGTAAATATTTTCCTTGTTCTTCCGGTTTCTTAAATTCTTCTACTTTAATTCTATTTTCATTAGCATAAGCATCTTGTCTAACACCTGTTACTTGCCAGCTAACTTCCATTCCAGCAGTTCCACCTGCGATTCTGAATTGGTTCCCATTTATTTTTTCTGCTATATATAGATTTGGACCTGGAGCACCAATTGCAGTAAGTTGATATCTGAATTCCATATTAAGTGCCTCAAACCAATCTGCCATATTTACAACTGCTTCTCCATTTGCGTCTAAGTTTATATTGCCATTGTAAATATTCATCATATCAGGGCTTTCTACAAATGAATGGTACAGATTTTTATTCGTTGGATCTAATGGATGATCAATTTTGAAAGAACCACCACCTTTACTCAAATTATTCGTTACAGATACGTTTCCGCTACTTAATACATTAAATAGACTTGTCCCTGCTGGGTCTTCAACCCGAAAGTACCAATCATCACCGGTAATTCCTCTAACATTCATTGTCACATTACTCCACCACTGATTAAGTCCAACATGGCCAGAATTACCAACTTGAAATGTAGATACGTCGCTTGGATTTGCAACTCTTAGAGCAATCACATCACCCGTAATACCCTTTACATTTAACCCTGAGTTACTTGCTGTTGACCCTAACCCAGCACGACCATCTGGTGCGATAATAAATCTTGGTAAAGCATTTGTAACTAGGTTTAAATTACCACCAAGTCCACTGGTACCAATATCAATATCATTAGTTCCATTGAATGCACCGAAATAACCAAGATAAGTTGGTCCACTTCCAGCATCATTATAAACCGACATATAGGCATCTTGATTTGAAGATTCCATTCTAATTACTGCATTACTGTGCTTAACGTGTAATTTTTCTGAAGTAAGAAATACTGAAGTACCAATGCCGACATTGCCAGTATTTGCATTGTAAATATTATTACCAGATATTGTCCAATCGTTATCTGCGGCAGAGGAACCATCAGTAGTTATATTTCCAGTTACATGAAAATCACCATTAATTTCCACCTTTTCACTTCCATCTGTAAAATCTCCATAAATAAGTGGAGTTGCAGAATTTGAATTTTCTATATACAGTTTGTTACTTCCTGTTTCATTTTTTCCAGCATTATAACCTATTGCAATATTTCCAGAACCAATAATATTATTTCTTAAAGCTTCTGTTCCAATAGCAACATTGATTCCCCCAGTAGTATTGAACTCAAGAGATACAGTTCCTACTGCAGTATTACTAGGTCCAGTGCTTTTATTTAGAGCATTTATTCCAACAGCTGTACTATTATTCGTATTGTTATTTACTCCTGCGCCAGGTCCTAAAAATAGGTTAGTAGAATTAGTTCTAGCATCAGTCAGATCATCAATTGATGTAACACCTCCACTTGCTAAACCAAGTTGGCTGCTTCCCCAATATAGGTTACCACCATTATTATAGAGTTTTGTACCGTTTAAAGTACTTCCAACATTTGGAAATATAAGAGATCCGCCTGCTGTTTCGCTATTAATCTCAAGTAAAGTATTAGTACCATCTTTAAATGTAATTTTATCATTTACCGCAGTTGTTCCATCAATTCCCTTTGTGGAGTTATAAATGTTATCTTTAGCATTTTTTGATTTATCTTTCTCCACTTCTTGTGCAAAAGAAGAAAGTGTGAAGAAAAAGGTAAAAAGTAAAAAGCTTGCCAACCATATTTTGGGCTGGAGCAAAATGAGGTTCATATAGTGTTTCATAAGTGTCCTTAGTTTACAATTTGAATTGGAATGATTTTGTAATTAAAAATTTAATACTATTTATCTTATTTAGCAAGGACATATTGTCTTTTTATAAAGGAATGTGATTTGGATAACATTATAGATATGAGATTTTAGATGTGAGATTTGAGGAAGTAGATAAATAAGTTAAAAGAAGAATAGATCTCTCACATAAAGCATGTTCAAGATTACAAGAATATTATTTATGTCATGTCGCTTTGTCTACTGACATCTAAAATACTAGATTCCAGTATTTCTGCGAAAACCGGATTGAGAAGAATGAATAAATTTGTACTTCCCAAAAGTTTTTATTGGGAATCTAGTCAATCATGTAAAGTGGATCCCCGCTTTCGCGAGGATGACAACATAAAAAAACCGCAGCTTAGAAGCTGCGGCTATATTTTACATTCTGAATTCTTTCTACTGACTACTGAATTCTAAATTTATATATCGAACTTAATTCCTTGCGCTAATGGAAGTGTTTTACCATAATTAATTGTATTGGTTTGCTGTCTCATATAGGCTTTCCATGCATCTGAACCAGATTCACGTCCGCCGCCAGTTTCTTTTTCTCCACCAAATGCTCCGCCAATTTCTGCACCAGAAGTACCAATGTTTACATTTGCAATTCCACAATCAGAACCGGAAGCTGATAAGAATTCCTCTGCTTCTTGAATGTTATTTGTAAATATCGCAGATGATAAACCTTGAACAACATTGTTATGCAGTTCAATTGCTTTAGTAACACTACCTTTATATTTAATTAAATATAAAATTGGTGCAAATGTTTCTTCCTGAACTATTTTATAATGATTTTTTGCTTCAACAATAGCTGGTCTAACATAACATCCAGAAGTATAACCTTTGCCTTTTAATACATCCCCGCCATAAAGAATATTGCCACCTTCTTTTTTAACTAATTCTAAGGCATTTGTAAAATCAGCAACAGCTGCTTTGTCTATCAATGGACCGACATGGTTTTTTTCATCTAATGGATTACCAATTTTTAAGCTCTTATATGCTTTTGTAACTGATGTAACAACTTTATTGTAAATGCTCTCGTGAATTATAAGTCTACGAGTACTTGTACATCTTTGTCCAGCTGTGCCTACCGCACCAAAGACTATTGCAGGCAATGCCATTTTAAGATCAGCTTGAGGAGTTAAAATAATTCCATTATTTCCACCCAACTCTAAAATTGATTTACCAAATCTTTTAGCAATAACTTCAGCACCATGACGCCCAACATGAGTTGAACCAGTAATTGAAATTAGAGGTAGTTTTTTATCGTTTAACATTTTTTCACCAACAGATGAACCACGACCAACTACTAAACTAAATAAACCTTCTGGCAATTTATTTTCTTTAATTACTTCTCCAACAATATTTTGCACAGCAATTGCAGTCAAAGGAACTTTAGAAGACGGTTTCCATACGTTTGAATCACCGCAAACTGTTGCTATCATAGCATTCCAAGACCAAACTGCAACTGGAAAGTTAAACGCTGAAATTGTTCCAACAACACCTAATGGATGATATTGATCATACATTCTGTGGTTTGGTCTTTCTGATTTCATTGAATAACCATATAACATACGTGATTGGCCAACTGCGAAATCGCAAATATCAATCATTTCCTGTACTTCACCCAAACCTTCCTGAAGTGATTTACCCATTTCATAAGAAACTAAATGTCCCAACGGATCTTTATATTTTCTTAGTTTATCGCCAACTTGTCTAACTACTTCTCCCCTTTGCGGAGCTGGTACATTTCTCCAATATAAAAATGCTTCGTGTGCTTTTTTTACAACTTTATCATAATCTCCTTTCGAAGCTTGATAAACCGAAGCAATATATTTCCCATCAACTGGTGAATAAATTTTAAGTTCACCTTCTGTTTTTGTTTCGTTCCATTTCAATCCGGTCGATGATCCGAAATTTGTTTTTTTGATTCCAAGTTTTTTTAAGAATTCCATAAATATTCCTCACAATTAATTGAATAAATCACCTATCTAAACTTAGTAAGATATTTTAGAAACTTGTAAAACAATTTCATTAATAATTTCTTCTTTTAGAAATATTGACACTTCCCAAAAAAAATATTATGTTCAAGTGTCAAATTAATTAAAGGGTTTCACTACTTGCACGATACGGCTCCACTTTTGGAGCCGTTATCATTTAACTCATTATCTTTCATTCCCACGAAAGTGGGAATCCAGATCATACTATAACTATGGATCCCCGATTAAAACGTTCGGGAATGACAATCAGATGGAAAAAGGTAAACTCTATATAGTAGCTACACCAATTGGTAACCTAGAAGATATTACATTCCGGGCTGTCCGTATTTTAAAGGAAGTTGACTTTATTGCCTGTGAAGATACACGAGTCACTAAAATTTTATTAAATAAATATGAGATCAATAAAGAACTATTCTCACTCAATGCCCAATCAGAAAAGAATAAACTTCGTTTTGTGATTGATAGAATTATAAAAGGTGAAAATTGTGCCTTAGTCTCAGATGCCGGGACACCAACAATCTCAGATCCTGGGGTTCGATTAGTAAACGAAGCAATAAAAAATGACATTGAGACCATTGGAATTCCGGGAGCAAATGCTGCCATTCTTGCATTGAGTATTTCCGGACTACCAACAGATTCCTTTATCTTTGAAGGATTTCTTCCTCAAAAAAAAGGTAGACAAAAAATTCTTAAAAAATTAGCTGAAGAAGTAAGAACAATAGTTCTTTATGAATCAACTTACAGAATTGAAAAGCTGTTAAAAGAACTTTCTGAATACATGCCGGAAAGATTAGTTGTTGTTCAAAGAGAACTGACCAAAAAGTTTGAAGAAAGTTGGAGAGGCTATCCAACTCAGCTTTTAGAAGATTTTCCTTCAAAAACCAATAAAGGAGAATTTGTCGTAATAATCTCCCCCCTTAACTGGAAAGAATTATAATTGAAAAAATCTTCAAATTATTTATAAATATTTACTTGTAGAATATTTATTTAGTTAATAATTTTAACCACTTTTTTAACAACATTCTGGAATAAAAATGGTTGAATGCCCTGATTGTGCAGCTGATATCACAGTAGCTAAAGGAACATTGAAAGATGAAATAATTGATTGTACCGAATGCGGAATTTTACATGAAATAATTTCGGTTAAACCTCTGAAAGTAATGGAAGCCCCACAAGATGAACCTGACTGGGATGATGAAGATTAGTCTTTTCTGATTGTCTTGTTATTGCATGGGATAATTTAGTTACAGACCTAGTTTACTACAATACTTGTTATTCATTGAATTATTTAACACTAGTAATTCTTTGATAAAGTTTGTTTTCTTACTATCGATCATAGTGAATGAAAGACTGAAAATCATAATCTTTAATTTTGTCTATGCCAGCTGGAAAGAGAATTTTAAGACTGTTACCACCGGCAGTTATTTCATACGAAGATTTAGAGAAAGTAGCTGAAATTCTAAGTGAATTGTTAACATAAAAAAGTATCTTTGAAATATTATTAGTTATTAAAAATAAATGATAGCTTAGTTTTTCTAAATATTATCTTCACTAAAAATTCCGTAGTGATAAGCACCTTCAAGCACACCGCTCGTATAATATCCATTTAATCCTTTAAAATTACCCTTTGCAAAATATGCTTTCAATTCCGGATTTTGATTCATTGCTTTTTTTACATTTTCAACTAATTGTTCATCAGCATTTTTTACAAGAACACCGGAAAAACCTGCTGTCAATGGGAAGATATCGTTCCCACTATCGCCACAGAATACTACTTCCTTTTTATTCGTATTATATGCCTCAGCTACATATTCTAATGCTGTCTGCTTTGTTGCGCTGTCAGGCAAAAAATCAATAAGCCCTTTTCCATCCTCCGAATCAAAACTATATATAATTACTTCATCGAATTTTCCCTTCACTCGACTATGAATTTCATTTAATATCAGTTCCTTTTTTCCATGCTCGACATAATAACTTTGTTTAAATTGGTTCTGATGTTCAGGTTCTTGTTCTTTTATACCATTCACGCCCATTACAGCTTTTTTTATTGCAATAGCATCCCACTTTGGACTTTCTCTTTTGACATGATCTACCCATCCTTTATCAAATTCCCACTTATCATTTTCATACTTTCTGATGGTAGTTCCGACATCTCCACATAAAATATCTGGGTATCTCACTCCATATTCATTTATTGCATTTTCAGTAAGTGATAAATTTCTTCCCGTAACATAGACAACGAGTACATCACTTTTCTCAGTTAATTTGTTAAATAAGCTGATAGCATCTTTATCTGCTTCCCATCTTCCATTTGGAAGTAATGTTCTGTCAAGATCAGTTGCTAAAATTTTCATTTATTTCTCCATTAATAATCTACTTTACATATTATTTAATAAATTTAGAAGGAAATTATACTTACATCATCTGAGTTTTTTTTATGCGTAATACTAAAACTACAATCATGTAAATCAGCATCCAGAGTTGCCGAAGATTCATTGTTTTTCCATGACAAGTTTAGAAGATGGTCTTCCGTAATACCAATCACTAATTTACCATTAAAAGCAGATGAAGTGTTTCGCAGTTTCAGAAGTTCTAATTGGTTTTTAACTATTGATCTTTTAAGACCTTCCTCAATTTCATCGTTGGTTAGTGTTGTACGATTTATTTCTTTATGACTGCCAGTACCGCCTTTATCAGCAGCTTCATAATCATTCTTACCAGCAAATAAATCTAAATACCAAACTTGCGGTATACCTGGCATAAATAATTGAATTGCTCTGGCAAGAAGTAATTTTTTCTCATCTTCACCCAAAGCACTAAAAAAAGTAGCATTTATTTGGTAGTATGAAATTTTCTTACCATCTGGTCCATAAAGATTTTTTACTCTTCCGCCTCTTTCCAATATCCGATCAACAATTGCATCTATTTCTTGATCATTCAGTAAACCCTTAACACCATTAGTTGGATTTTTTTCTCCCTTTAAATCAAGAATTGGTATTCCATCATGACATCCAAGCATATTAACAGTATTAATATTTTTTTCTAACAACTCTTCAATCCAATCAACCAAATGTTTATTAGTCCCCCACTCAATAGCATGAATTACTAATCCAGGGAAAAAGAAATCATAGATAGGAAATCCTTCTGATGCTACTTCTTCATGTAATCTGGTTCCATACACAGAATGAATTTCCGGAAGTAGAATCAAGTTATGCTTTTCAGCTAATTTCCTTAACTCTGCTAAATATTGCCAGGTCCCCGGTTTGTTAAAGAAATTTGTCTTTCCAGGTTCTTTATGTAAATATGCAAATGCATCGAGACGAACAAGTTTACCTCCATGATTCTTCAACTTCTTAAATGTTTCATCATAAAATTCCCATACTAAAGGTGATTTAGCATTTAAGTCCATTTGTCCAAGATATTTTCGATTTTGTTCAATGACTGAAATAATATCATCTTTAAAGTGAGAATATTCACCCAAATCTAATTCGTTTACATTTTGAATTTCATCTATTTGGCTATTAACAATTTTTGATATTTCTTCTGCATCTTCATTATCAATTTTTTCCGTTCCTAAAACATCAAGTAAATTGTTCTCTGAGATTTTTTGATAACTTATTTCTTGATAAAATGTATTCCAATAAGGTCTTTCCATTCCATCTGGGAAACGTACCTTCAAAATGGGCAAACCAGGCTTACGCATAAATAACTTTTCAAGATTTTCTTTGTTTGGAATTATATAACCATCGTCTCCTATTTCACCATTTGATGCCCAAAATTCGTTCCAATCAATAAAAAAGTCCTTAAATTTTGATTCATCCCCATATTTTAACATATCTTGAAATTGTGGAGATCCAACTGATAAGTGGTTTAAAACCAAATCAAATTTAAATTCAATATTAAGTTCATGAAGCTGATCCAAATCTTCCTTTGAAACCATTTCATCATTTTGATCATAATCTATTATAGAAAATCCTCTATCTAAATCACTATTAAAAAACGTGGGGAGGATATAAAACAAAGAGAAAGCATTTTTTACTTCAGGGTTACTTAGTAAACTTACTGTATCAGATAAATTTTCTCCAATACTATCCGGGTAAGCATTAAACATAACGCCTTTCGGCAATTCCAAATTATTTGTATTCAATTCTTTATTCATTATATAATTTTATGGATGATGTTTTTAATGATAACATTACTTATGATCGAAAAAATTATAATGTTCTATAGCTTCAAGTATACCTGCAGCGCGATCCTTTTTTGCAAAATATATTTTTTCTTGATCGACTAATTGGGACAATTCTTCATTATGTCTATTACTAACTACAACAGCAAGAGTATTTCCTCTCATTATATCTTCATCAGTACCGGAACCACCGGCAACGAGAATTTTCTCCAAAGGAATGTCAAGAATTTGGGAAATATATCTTAATGCTTGACCTTTTGAAGCACGTGATGGAACTATATCAAGAAACTGACCAAAGGAGAGCATTACATTAGCAGTTATTTCTAGCTTTCTTAGTTGATCAACAATATCCTCAATCGATGGTGCTAACTCAGGGTCATAATAATATGATATCTTAAAGGGACTTTGTTCTAATTTAGGTTGTAATTTTAGACCCGATGTATTACTCAAGATACGTTTTATTTTGGTTCTACTCCAGTTGTAATCAATATGATCGGTCCAAACAGAGTCTTCCGTAAGATTACTGCCGTAAAAGATTCTAGTACCAAGACTTGTGATTAAAACATCCGGTTTTGGAATGTGATATTTCTTAATTACTGCTAATGCTGAATCCATACGTCTACCAGTTGCAATTCCAAATGTAACTTTTTTTCGATTTTCTCTAATAAATTTAGAAAATAATTTTAAAGCTTCAGGATTACCAATAAGTGATTGATCTAAATCGCTAAAAATAGCACGGCTACGATATCTTTTAGAACTTGCTATATTTTCTGTAAGCATTGGTTTATGTTTCTTATGTAATTCTTTAATTTTAAAAAGATAGGAATTTACATGAGCTTGCCATGAGTAATGTTTTTTTACTTTTTCCATTCCATTTTTAGAATATTCTAACCACAGAGTTTTATTAAGTAATAATTTTTCTAATGCTTCTGTTATCTGCTCTTTGTCTAATGGATCGACGAGTATGCCATTTTTGCAATTTTTAATTATATCAACCGGTCCTCCATTTTCTGTGGCAACAATGGGAAGTCCGCTTGCAGCCGCTTCCAATAATGTAAGACCAAAAGGTTCTGTTAACGCTGGATTTATAAATATGCCACCGGTAGAATTAACAAGTCGGTAAATTTTGGGAACTTCGTCTGATTTATGCGATTTAGGTAATGCCACTTTCCCATAAAGATCATAAATATCAATTAACCACATAATATTTGTTAACACTGATTGAGAGCCACTTTCCATGTCTCTTATGTCGTTTCTACTACCCGCTACAATAAGTAAGTTTGCGTTTTGCTTCAATATTTTAGATTCGCCAAATACTTCAATTAAAGTGTGAATATTTTTTCTTTCATCTGGTCGGGAAAGCGCCAAAATCAATGGTTTATCGGGATTATTTAAAAATTTTGGCAGCTGATTTTCAATGGATGATTTCTCTTTCTGCTTAGGTGGATGAAACAACGTTAAATCAGTTCCAGGCGGAATGACCGTCATACAACTAGGATCGTAATAATTATAGAGTCCATATTGTTCTTCTATTTCATTATTTGTGCTAGTAACAACCATATCAGCATTTGCAAGTATTTCTTCCTCGGCATCAATTCGTCTCTCAATGTTATATGTTTTTTCGATTTCTTCACGTGTTAAACCTCTTGCCAACAGCTGTTTTCTTTTGTCTCTTCCAAGCGAATGTCCCGTATGAACTAAGGGAACACCAAGTAAATTAGCAAGATGAACACCAACGTAACCAGCATCTGCATAATGACTATGAACTAGGTCTGGCATCCTTGATTGTCCATTGAACCAAGTAGTCAAGTTATCCATAAAGCTATCAAGATAATCCCATAACTGCTCTTTTGGGATATATTCCTCCGGACCAGCATTAATTCTGATAATCCGAGCTTTATCAGACAAAATTTCTATTGGTTCTGAATAATCTTTACTAACGTTTTTATCAATGACTTTGCGGGTAATTAAGTCAACTTGTGAGATATTATCATTACTAGCTAGAGCTTTAGCTAAGTCAACAACATATTTTGTCTGCCCACCTGTATCAGCATCTCTTCCCAATTCTAAATCATGACCGCGAATTAAACCATGAACACTGATAAGAACAATATACTTTTTCCTTTTAGTTTTACTCATAAAAACTTACTTGGACAAATTTACAACTTAATTATTAAGGATATTTACGTAGTAAAATAGCTAAAAATATATATTAAATCACTCTTATAGTAAATATAAATGATAAGATATTAAATGAATTTTTGAATAGCATCAATATCTAATTCAGGAATTGCACCTTTTTTTGATGCTACGTAGGCACCAACTGCATTAGAAAATTTTAGTATGTCCTCATTAGTTTGCTCTTTTATAATTCCATGTATTAAAGCTGAAAGAAAAGAATCACCGGCACCAATTGTATCTTTAACTTTTACTTGAAAACCTTCTTGCTGGGTTAATTTGTTATTACGAAAAATTGCGGAACCCTTATTACCTTTTGTTACACAAACAGTCGAACAGTTAAATTTATTAGTCAAATCAATAATGCTTGATTCAAAATCTTCACTTAAATTAAACCAAGAAACAATCTGCTTTAGTTCATCTTCATTCATTTTTACAATATCTGCTGACTTTAGTGATTTTTCTATTACATTGATATCATTAAATGGCGGTCTAAGATTAACATCATAAATATTTATTTTACCGAACGATCTTAGTTGTTCAATTGTTTTTTGTGAAATAACATTACGTTGAGCAAGTGTACCGAAAACAAGATAATCACTTTCCGATATCTCATCTAATAATTTATTACTTGGCTCAATAAAATCCCAAGCAACCGGTTCAACAATTTCATAGCTTGCATTTTTTGCAGCATCTAAAGTTACATTAACTATTCCAGTTTGATAATCACTATTAACTTGAATGAAATCAGTACTCAAAGATTTTTGTTTAGCTCTTTTAATCACTTGTTCACCAAGAACATCACGCCCAACAGAGCTGCATATTGTAACATTCTTTCCCAACATTCTTAAATGACATGCTACATTAAAAGGTGCTCCTCCCAAAAACAAACCTTCCGGTAATGCATCCCATAGTACTTCTCCAACACATAATATTTTTTTTGTCATTTTATTTTCTCTTAAACAGAATTAAAGCGATGAGTTACTGTTGTTTATTATAATTTTTCTTGAACATAATTATCATTGCTGTAATAATACAAAGTCGCTTCATAATTTTTTAGATTTACTGTAAGCATACATTCAGAAATTTCATTTTTCCAATTCATTTTAATTATATGAGGTTCGGTTTCAAGTAAAGAAAATTTACCATTAAATGCCGGATAATCATTTCTAAATTTGATTAGTTTTACTAATCGCTTAACAACATTGGTTTCAACTGCATTATCAATTTCTTCTAAAGAATAATCATGTCTGTTTATTCCTCTACCCCCTCCCGCTTTAACTGCTTCGTAATCATTTTCTCCTGCAAGTAAACCCACATAATAAATTTGAGGAATTCCGGGCGTAAACAGTTGTATAGCTCTGGCTGCTATATAGGCCCTATCGTTATAATCAAGAAGCGAATAAAATGATGCATTTATTTGATGAACATCAAAGTCATCATCACTTTTCATATTTTTTGAAAATATTCTGCTCAAGTTAGCGCCTCTTTCAACACAAATGTCAACTAATTTTTTAATGTCCGACGGCTCAGCTAGATCATCTAAATCTGGTTTTATAGGCAGACCATCATGACAATCCAACATTGTAAATTGATTTGAAGGTCTTTCTTTAAGATATTTTTTTAATCTCTCTCCCTTTCGAAAAAACAACGATTCTAAAATCATATAAGGAAGAATGAAATCATAAATTCAATAACCTTTTTCAGCAAGTTTGAACTGGATTGTGTAATGTGCATGGACTTCCGGTAGTAATTCAATATTATAAGATTGCGCCATATCAGACATCCAATCAAGGATTTCATATATTTCCGGTTCAACCATGAAAAAAGAAGTTCCAGGCTTTTTTACTAAGTAACCAACAGCATCTAATCTTACAATGGTAATATTATTGTCACTGAAATTCCTAAAATAATTTCGTAAAAATTCTTTTGTTGTTTTGGAATTTATGTCTAAGTCTACTTGTTCGGAAGGATTTGTTTCGCCAAAAGTTGTCCATATACGCTCTGTTTCACCGGTCTCTTCAATTGTAAAATCAGAATAAGGTTCATCTCTTCTTAAAACAATTTGTCCCAATTCTGCATCTGTTGGTTGACCATCAGGAAATATTTTATCAATTGTTAAAAATAAATCATCATATTTTGACTTACGGCCTTTATTCAAAAAATCTAGAAAATATTTGGACTTTGCTGAGATGTGGTTAACCATAAAATCGAGCATAATATCATGATTCTCTCCAATTGACTTAATATCGTATCACGTTCCAAAACGTGGAAAAATTTCAGAATAAGTCAATGGAGCATAACCTCTATCACCCGAAGATGGGAAAGAAAGTAAAATATGTATACCTCCTTGAAATACACCACGATAGTGTTTATCTATAACAGCTTTTAATGTTTTTAGGTTTCCGCCGAGTGAGTCGGGGTAAGTAATTAACTGCACCTTATTTTGTAGCTTCATATATTTTCCAAAAAAAAAATAATTATTATTATAATTCTTGTTAAATAGAATCTACAAGTTGATTTATCAAATAATATTTTTTAATTGAAAAACCTAGTAGTATAAACTAATTTCACTTTTTTTACCAAAGTTTTTTTCTTTTTGATGTATTGAATGTAATTTTAGTTTAAGTTCTTGTGAACATAATGAGCGAAGTGAAATATATCAAACAAGATTATTCACCTCGTTGAGAATCAAACTTTTATTGTTTACTAACCATCATAATGTATAAGTGATTGGACATCATAATTTTTAATTTTATCTCGCCCATTCAAAAAGTCCAATTCAATTATAAAAGAAATTTGAGCAATGCGTGCTCCCATTTTTTCAACTAATTTACATGTTGCCTCCATCGTTCCACCGGTTGCAAGTAGGTCATCGTGAATTAGTACAACATCATCTTTATTTAATGCATCTTTGTGCATTTCAATTGAATCAGTGCCATATTCGAGTGTATATTCTTCTTTCACTATTTCGGCTGGCAGTTTACCGGGTTTTCTTACCGGAATAAATCCTGCGTTCAATTTTGCAGCCAAAGCTCCACCAAGAATAAATCCTCGCGATTCGACTCCTATTACTTTTGTTATTCCCTTATTATTACATAAGTTATGTAATTTGTCTAAAGTAATATTTAAACCATTTTCATCTTTCAATAAAGTAGTTATATCTTTAAAAATTATTCCTTTTATCGGAAAATCGGGTACATCTCGAATTAAATCTTTTAATTCCATTTATTAACTCCGTTTAAGATAATAATAAGTAAAACTAAATTATTACAGACAATAATTTAGTAAAACAAATGAAACAGTAAATCCTAGAATTCCACCGGCTAATACTTGAGTAAGTGTATGTACTTTTAGCAGAATACGTGATATTGCAATCAAAATAAGTATTACAAATGTTAATGGGAGCACTATACTATTAAAATAAACAAGTGCTCCGAATGGTATTGCCACTCCCATAGCATGCGCACTTATTTTCCAATATCTGTTTATATGAATTATAAAAACACTATCCAACAAATAAATGAACCATAACATAATAACCTTTTCATTTAACCCAAACAACGCCGACAAAACAACTCCACTTAGACTAAATCCAATTGCATAAATATATGGTAAATATCTTTCTTCTTTTATGGTTGCATCATTGTTCGAGATTATTCCTTTCTTTCGAAAATATAAAATCGCAAAAAGTGGTAGCACTAAACCAAATAATAACGAAACAAGAATTCCATAATAAGTTTTTGATGTCGATTCAAATTTTAATGAATAGATAACAAAAATATATAAATTCATAACTGGTGGAATGAAAATATAAGAAATGTATTTTGCTAGTGTAGTTATATTCATAAATTCTTAGATGCACTGTCATTTCAAATCCCAATGTTTTATGTTGGGTGAGAAATCTTTGAAAGGAGATATCTCAATCGCCCAAAACGCTCATTTCGATATGACACACCATTAGTTTTATCTCCATAATCTATAAATTCCAGAAAAAAGCATCATACCTTAGGCAGACAAGTTCGGGAATAATTTTATTTTCACTCTTTCTATTCATCAATCTCTTGATACTTCTTTAATCTTTCTTTATAATTTAGTAATAATTCTTCAATCGGTTCATATTCTTCGTACTGCATTATTTGCTGTTTAATCTTTGAAGCACCATACAAGCCTTTCAAGTAACCCGAGTAATATTTCCTGAATGGTATTATTGCTCTGCGTGGTTCGTCTTTATGATGGATTTCATATTTTAAGTGTTTTAATGCTGTAGTTATTCTCTCTTCAACATCAATTATATTTGATACGTAACCTTTTTCGAAAGCTTCTTTTATTTCTCTAAAAATCCAAGGATGATTTATAGCTCCTCTTGCAATCATATAACCATCTGCATTTGTGATTTCTTTTGCACGTAATGCATCTTCTGCTGTCATTATTCCCCCATTTACAACTACAGGGATTTTAACAACTTCCTTAATTTTAGGAATCCAATGCCATGCCGGTTCACCATCATGGGCTTGTTTTCGCGTGCGGCAATGAATTGTTAATGCTTTAGTCCCGACATCTTCCAATCTTTTTGCAACATCCAATATTTCAATACTGCTATCATCCCAACCTAAGCGCGTTTTAACTGTTACCGGTAATTTAACTGCGTCAACAATTTCCTTTACCATTTTCTGCATATATGGCGGATCCTTTAGCAATCCGGCTCCTGCTCCCCTATTTGCTACTTTTTTAACCCAACATCCCGCATTTATATCAATCAGTTCGGGATTTTCTTTTTCTGCAATTATAGCAGCTTCACGCATCGGATCAATTTCACCACCGTAAATCTGAATTCCAACCGGTCTTTCTTCTTCTGTTATTCTCAGCTTATCATGAGTTTTTTTATTATCTCTTATTAGTCCATCGGAATTAACAAATTCAGTAT
>CAYXXW010000041.1:5244-15397 GCA_964469115.1 uncultured Melioribacteraceae bacterium | reverse complement strand
CAAACAGAATTAGTGATAAAATCAATTGCATTTTTTGTTCAGTTTTTAATTTCATATATGGATATAGTATTCTTAATATTCTTAAAGGTTTGTTTGCCTTTCTTTTCAATTATAAAGTCAACTTTATTTTTAATAGCATCATAAACAGTTTTTGATATATGTACGGTCCCTGGGGAGGCATTTTGTTGTATGCGAGCGGCAATGTTAAGTGTATCCCCCTTTAATTTGTTTTCAAACTCAATAACATCCCCAATATGAATGCCAATTCTTAATTCTATCTTTTCTTCTTCCGTCTGATTATTATTGTACTTATTAAACTTTAACATTATTTCCCTCGCACAAGTTGTTGCTTCAAGAGCACTTTCGAATGAAGCTAAATATCCATCCCCAGCCGTTTCAACTATTCTTCCATTGTAATTAATTATTGTTTCATTCATTATTTGATTGTGTGTTTTTAACAAACCTATTGCTCTGTTTTCATTTACATTCATTTTCTTTGAATAGTCTTTTATATCAGTAAACATAATTGACAAAAGTCGTCTTTTATATTCATCGCCGGATCGAGCGGCTTTATTAGAATTATTAATTTTTGGCATTCTCCTTAGTTGGGCTCTTACTCTGGATAATAATTCGCGTGAATCAAATGGTTTTGTCAGATAATCGTCTGCCCCTATTTCCAAGCCAATAATTTTATCAATTTGCTCTGAGCGAGCAGTAAGCATAATTATTGGATTTTTAAAATTGTTTTCTCGCAGCTGACGGCAAATATCTAATCCACTCAAGCTTGGTAGATTAAGATCTAGAACTAAGATGTCTGGAATTTTTGATAATGCTAAATTGTACCCTTGCTTTCCATCAGATGTTGATAATACGTTGTAATTCTCAGACTGAAAGAGCTCTTCCAAACCTAATAATATTGCAGGGTCATCTTCAATTAGTAATATCTTTGTCATCAGGTTTTCCTAACGGGAATAATAAAGAAAATGTGCTGCCTTCACCTTTTATGCTTTTAACACAAATTTTGCCTTTATGCGCATCTAAAATATGTTTAACAATAGCTAGTCCAAGGCCGGCTCCTCCAGCACTTTCAACCTCCAATTTACTTGAGCGAAAAAACGGCTCAAAAATATTTGTTAAATCTTCAGAATCAATTCCTTTCCCTTTGTCCTCAACATCTATGACAGCATACTCATCATCAGTTTTAACTGAAATGTTAATCTGCTTTTTGTTGGAATAATATTTTAATGAGTTTGAGAGAATGTTTATCAGTGCTTCAGAGACCGCATCAGAATCTATGTTAACTGTAATCTTGTTGACTGCATATTTTGCATCTATTTTGAATTTATTTATTGTAAATTGATATTCCATTGTAACTAAAACCTTTTTAACAATTTCAACAAGATTAGTTGGGCGAAATGAATATTGCTGAACTCCTCTTTCAATTTTAGAGAAATCTAAAACATTATTAATGAGTCTTGTTAATCTATCGCTTTCGCCCTCTATTATTTCCAGATAATTATTTTTCTTTTCTAAGGAAAGATCTTGTGTTGATTTTAATCTTTCAGCAAACAACTTAATTGAAGTTAAAGGTGTTTTCAAATCGTGTGAAACGCTTGATACAAAGTAAGTTTTAAGCCTATTTAACTCTTCTAATCTTTCAGTTTCAAGCTGCTCTTTAATAACTTCTTCTTGTAATTTAATTCTATCTAAGGTCAATGAAAGACGTGAAACAACTGTATTTAGTAAATCAATATCTTCGGCAGTAAATTTTGTTTGGCTTTTCTTTTCTCCAAGAATTAATAATCCGTGAGTTTCAATTCTTGAAGATTTTATACTGAATATGAGATCAACATCTTCGATTTCAAATTCTGTAAGAGATACTTTTTTAAGTTGAGCTTCCAGATCAGTATTATTGGAACAAGCAATTGGATTAGAACCAAATTGCAACTTTTGAATCAAAAGTGATGGAAGTTGTTTGTTATTCAGTTTATCAAAGTTTTTATGTGTTGAAAACTCAAACTCTTTGGACTTTGAACTAAGAACAAAACACCCAATCTTATTAAGCGGAATTAGATTATCAATAAAACCAACAACTACCTCAGTTAATTTTCTTGAATTAGAAATATCCTTGATCTCTCTATTTAATAGTTTTAATGCTAATCTATAGTCATACATAATCCTGAAAAACTTTCTGTCAACAAATTTTTGAATCCACATCTTTGCAGGCTGAAATAAGAGCGCAATTGAAATAGCGGCTATTATTGAAATAGTTTGAGAGTTAGTTACATTTAATAGTGCAGTAAGCAAGGAAAGAATTATCATATAAACTAACAACAAAACTGTAATTACTGTAGCGTAAACAATTCCTCTGTTGAAGATTATATCAACATTCATAAGTCGATATTTTACTATTGATATTCCGAAAGTAATCGGAACAAAAGCAATTAAAAGAAGGACAGCCTCTTCAGGGATAAACGGCTGATTCCAAATTCTGAAAGGGACTACCCAAAGTATCAAATAACTAAGCGGCCCTAAAATAAAGCCAATCATGACCCATCTAATTTTTTTACGGTCGGTTTCATCCTTTGTGGTTATATATGTATGAACAAATACTGAAATAGCCGTCAATATAACTAAACCAATAAACAGACTGCTAATATCAAATATTGAGATATAAACTCTCATCAGTTCTAAGTCGTTACTACTTATAAATAGATAAAAAATTAAGCTTAGTGCAATAACTAAACCAATTGCAACTAATCGCAGCACTCCAATTATTCTTGACTGAGTAAAATCTATGTTAGAGGGAAATATGTATGAAAATTTCAAAAAGAAAACCGGGGCAAATAAATAGCCAATATGAAAACCAACTCTAGTAACAACCCCTAGATTAAATGGAAGTAAAGAATAATTACCCCAAGTCATTAAAATGATCATGCCGGTAAAGACAAATGCCCAATGAAAACTATTTCGTAAATTTACTCTTTCACACTTAATCAAAACAATTATTGAAACAATAAAAAATAATATTCCAACTAGGCTTGCAATCACTAAATAGGCAATAGAATAAAAAGATTTCAATACAACAGTTTCGCTCAATAATAGCTCATCTCTTTGGGCGCCAACAACAACGCTTTCCCCAGGAATTTTACCATCCAAGTACATTTCAATTTCTTCTTTAGACTCTAACTTGAGAGTATCTATTGAAATGAGTTTGTCCCCAATTTTAAATGTGGACTGACGACTTTCAATTCCGGTTATTACTAGGTTTGAATTTTGGGTTTCTATGTTAAAAGGTAGGGCTGACTTATGGAAAACATTATAAATTCCCAAAATGCAGAAAAGGAAAATAATAAAATCAGTTATGATAATATTTCTTTGACTCTTAAATAACTTTCTCAAATCAGCCTCTCAAATCATTTCATTTATCATCAGCAAGGGAACAGTAATAGAGTAGGGGATAGGTGAAAAACTTTGTGATGCTAAAGCAAGATACTTTAATATAAAGATATATGCTATAAAAATATTTGCAAATAATAATTGCCGGAAAGAACAACATTATCATTGATAGTTAGTTCTTTCCGGTATCATATTAAATTATTTCTAAGAGTTACCATTCTAATTCGCAGCTATTTTAGTTGCCAAACATAAATGTTAATTTTGCCGCAACTCCACCATGGTCTGATGCCCACAAGTTAGATGCTGTTTTGTCTTCGACCTCATCACCCAAAACTTCTGCTTCCACTTTTGATAGTATGGCTGTTGATTCCCCACCTTTTCCATCTTGAACAAAAATATAGTCTATTCGCTTCCAAAAATTTTGTTCGGCATTCTTAAGATCAGAATCATTGCCATAAGTAAACCCATTTGGATCATTATTGGTTTCATTTAAAAGCCAGGCATCCTGATAATTATGATCTGAAGTTATTATCTGATAAGTTGCTTCATCCGTTGCAGCGCTATTAAAATCTCCGACTAAAATTACGGGTAGATCAACATTATTTAAATATAACATAAGTTCCTCTGCCTGTGCTTTTTGAACCTCTAATATTGTTTCGTCTTCTAAATGAGTATTTACAAAACGGTACGCTTGGCCATTTACCTCTGCGGTCACTGCATTAAGCCCTCTTGAAAACTCTATTCCTAAATCTGCTAGAATTACTTTTGCCTCATAGTTTATTGATTCAACATCACTGATCAGCACTCCTTTTTTAGCGAGTATTACGTCATAATCTGTAAGTCTTATATCATCAAATTCATAAGGTTCTTCGAATTTTGTTATCATTGGCATTTCAAGATCAAAATTTTGATTTTGTGCAACAACTTCATAATCTAGACCAAGATTGCTTAGCGTTGCCATCAGAATTTCTAAATAATCCCAAACAATTTCTTCTGCGGGTGTTGTTCCTCCCACAACCGCATCTCCAGGTGATTGAATTCTAATTAATGATACTTCCTGTAATCCGATAAGGTGAGGCTTCTTTTCGAAAATTTCTTTAGCTAATGCTTCTGCCCGCTCCGGGAAGTTAGTATTTACCAAAGTCCCAAAAGCTTGAGCTACTAAAATTGGAATCTGATTTGGGTCTTCGGCTTGAAGTATTATGTCAACATCGGTTCCCACATATATGTTTTGAGTAAAAACCGTTATGTCAAGGCTATCCTCAGCAACTGTGAGCTCTGGTGAAAGTGGATCCTTATCATTACATGAAGATAAACAGCTCATTAGAAATAATAAAAAGATAAATAATTTTAGTGAGTACATTGCTCCTCCTAATTATAGTGATTGAATTACAGTGTTAAGATATGCTGTAATTAAGGAGTGTATGTCATGAAAATGTAAAAGTTTTGTTAGTAATTAAGAATGGCTACTTTTTAAAATTTATTTTCTAGTAGAGTAACTATTTCTAAAAATCGTGGTATAAATTTAGTGTTTATTTAATGTTAAAAATCTGTTAGTTTAAGTTTGCTAATTAATATAAATTATTGTCCTATTGCTGTTCGGTTAAGATCTGATAATTTCATTATATATAAATTGTGAAGAACTTAAGCTTAATATTTAAGCTAACTATTTCGGCATTACTAATTAGTGGAGCTTCACTCTCTCAGGTTAGCGATATATCCTTCGATCAAATCTTTCTTGAAGATGGTCTTTCTCAAAGTATTGTTAAATCTATAGCCCAAGATAAACACGGGTTTATGTATTTCGGCACCGAAGACGGTCTAAATCTTTACGATGCTTATTCATTTACTGTCCTTAGAAATTCAGACAACCCAAACAGCCTTAGTTATAATGATATCACAAGCCTATGTGAGGACAAATTTGGAAGACTCTGGATTGGTACTTTTAACTCAGGATTAAATCTTTACATTCCGGAAAAGAAAAAATTTATTCGCTTCAGTTACGATTCAAAAAATCCCAACAGTTTAAGCAATAATAATATTAATACTATTATTGAAGATGATAAATTTATTTGGGTCGGAACCGATTTTGGACTAAATCAAATCGTTAATCATTCCTCAGACACAAATGATTTTAAAGTAAAAAGAGGAATTAAAGACTTAAGTAATAACCAATTGCTCGATAACATAAGAATTATTTCGTTGTTCAAAGATAAAAAAGATAATCTTTGGGTCGGAACCAACTTGGGTCTTTACAAAATTTCATTAAAAAACTCTAAAATTTTTAAAATAAATATTTATAAAAATAATTCCGAAGACCTCAAATCATTAAGTGATAATAGTGTGAGATCCATTTACGAAGATAGTGAAGAAAATTTGTGGATAGGGACAGATAATGGTTTGAATAAAATTATTTTAAGTGAAAGAGAAAAAGAAAATCCAAACTTTATTAAATATCAAAACTCCCCAACAAATCCTAAGTCAATAAGTAATAATGAAGTTTATGCGATTGCTGAAGACAAGTCAGGAAAAATTTGGATTGGGACCAATGTCGGAGGGATTAGCATTTACAATAGTCAAAAGAATAATTTTGACAGATATTTACACGATCCATTGGATAGCAGATCGCTAAGTTCAAATGCAATCAGATCACTTTATTTAGACCAATCAGGAATCATGTGGATTGGTACATACGGAAGTGGAATAAATAAAGTATCTAGGGGAACAGGGCAATTTTACCATTACAAACACCGTCAAAATGATCTTAACACTTTGAGCCACTCAATCATTTGGTCTTTTTATGAAGATGAGAATGAAATATTATGGATCGGGACCCACAATGGTTTGGATAAACTAGACCGCAAATTAAATTTATACAAGCATTATCAATTCAATGCAAATGAAAATAGTATTGGACACAATGTTATAAGAGTTGTAACACCGATGAATAATGGAAAACTTCTTATTGGAACAAACGGAGGAGGCTTAGATGTATTTGATCCAAAAACTAATCTGTTTGAAAATTGGAAACATAATCCAAATGATAGTAACTCTTTAAATCACGATCAGCTTAGAGATATTTATCAAGATAAAGAAGGAATAATTTGGATTGGAACTTATGGCAGAGGAATGGATAGGTTTGATCCATATAACGGCAGCTTCAAACATTATTTAAATATTCCTGATGATTCGACCAGTATTAGTCATAATTATGTTAGAGTAATAGTTGAAGACAAAAATGGTTTTTTGTGGATTGGAACTGAAGGAGGTGGATTAAATAAGTTTAATAAAAACACAGAAAAGTTTACACACTATAATGCAAAACCGCGCCAACCTAATTCTTTAACAAGCGATTATATTTTTTCGATTTATATAGATTCTTCAAAATATTTGTGGTTGGGAACTTATGGCGGTGGATTAAATAAGTTTAACAAATTGACAACTGAATGTGAAGTTTTTAATATAGTAGATGGTTTGCCAAGCAGTTCTATATACGGAATGATTAAAGATTTTAATGGAATTTTTTGGATAAGCACCAACAATGGAATTTCTAAATTTAACCCAACAGAAAAATCATTCAAAAATTATAATGTAAAAGATGGTTTGCAAAATAATGAATTTAACGGGGGCTCATATTATAAATCCAAAAGTGGTGAATTTTTCTTCGGGGGCATAAATGGGTTTAATGCTTTTCAAGCTAATAACATTGAAGACAATAATTATCTCCCTCCAATTGTTTTAACATCGTTCAAAATCTTTAATGAGGAAATATATTTCCCAGAACCACTTACCTCTATTGAAGAAATAGAACTAACTTACTCAGATAATGTCTTTTCAATTGACTTTGCTGCTCTTGATTATTCTGCGCCGGAAAAGAATAAGTATGCATATAAACTGGAAGGTGTTGATAAAGATTGGGTCTATGTTAATGCTGACAAAAGAACAGCTTCATACACAACTCTTTCGCCCGGTAATTATAATTTTTATGTTAAAGGCTCAAACAGTGATGGACTTTGGAATGATGAAGAAACCTTGTTAACGATTAAAATAATTCCCCCTTTCTGGCAAAGGTTATGGTTTTTAGCTTTAGTTGCACTAATTCTGCTTGGCCTAGCTTATATGCTTTATTTACGCCGATTGAGAATAATCAGAATGAAGGTTGAATTACAAACCGCTCATGATGCACAGCTTTCTATTATGCCAGAATCAGATCCAGAGAATGATCATCTTGAAATATCGGGAACTTGTCTTCCTGCTTTTGAAGTTGGTGGTGATTTTTTTGATTATTTCTGGTTAGATAAAAATAAAAGTAAATACGCAATTGTAATCGGGGACGTTTCCGGTAAAGCAATGAAAGCCGCAATTACTGCAATTATGACAAGCGGAATGATAATTTCTGAATCTAAAGAAAATCATAATATCAGTAGAATTATAAGAAATGTTAATGAATCTATTCTGAGTAAAATTGAAAAGAAAATGTTCATATCATTATGCGTTTGCTCAATTGATGTGAACCATAAAAAATTGTCTTTAGCCAACGCCGGAATGACAAAGCCAATACTTGTAACAAACGGAACTGTAAAATTTTTAGATTCAGAAGGACCAAGGTTACCAATAGGAATTGTAGAAAATGTTAATTATGAAGAAGCTTTGTATGAACTAAAATCTGGCGATTTATTAATTCTCACCACAGATGGTATTACAGAGGCTCAAAACTCAAAGAGAGTATTATTTAGTGAAAACAGATTAAAAGAGCATTTGTTGAAATTAAACATAAATAATTGCACCGCAGCTGAAATAAAAAATTCTATTATTCAAGAAGTTGAAAATTTTACAAAATCGGAAAAACAAAGTGACGATTTAACAGTGGTTGTTATTAGGATTAAGTAAATATCATTTCTTTATCAATCCAAACTGAGTTAAGTGATGAGTAAAATGTTTGTTGTGAAAAGCAATCCATTCGTCATAATTTAATGGACCAAAAGTCGCATTAATGGGTTTTGCTTCTGGATTGATTCTGAAGTATTCTTCAAAGAAAATTATTTCTTTTTTTAGCTCTTCTATTGCAGAATCTAAATCGGAACAAAATAAAGGTTTTAGTCCTGCACCAATAACTTCATTTACAAATAGTTTTGGAAAGGGGCGCGTGCTGTTTAGAAACCTTTTTGCTATGGCCATTTTATCTTCCGGCGTTATAAATCTATCAAAAACAATTTTCCCTGTACTAGATTGAACTGCCATTACTAAATGTTCAACCATGTGCTGAGAAGTCATCATACCCCAAAGTGGTTTTTTCTCTTTTGTAAGATTTTTTAACAAATTTATATAATTAGAAAAGGACATATTATACATTTCATATTGTTTTAATGGAATCTAAGCTAAATAATATGAAAGATACTTTCAACTCATTTTTTTTAAAGATTTAATTCTACTTGTTAAATAAGATGATATGTATTATATTGATTTGGACACTATTTAATAGGCTTAAATTTTCTAGAAGGAGAATTACAATGACATATTTCCGACTGTTAGCATATATTTTTATTTTAATAAGTTTTTCGATCTTTGCACAAGAGAATAAAAAGGATACAAAAGTGGATAAAAGGTCCAAAACAGTAATAGTTGATTCTATCGGTGGTAGTGAGGAAGTTTCGGCTGCTGGGAGTAAACTCCAGATTAAAGATGGATCTACAGTCCTTCTAGAATTTGAAAATGAAGGAACGGCTGGTTCAATAATCCTTCCTGATGTTGGAGTTAGCACTATTCCCACTGGTGATAAACTATATAATAAAGATGGGTCTCTTTATTGGAAAACAAGTCCACTTGCTGCTGGTGGAAGCTCACAATGGTCAACAAATGGAAGTAATATATATTATAATGGTGGTAATGTTGGAATTGGAACATCTTCTCCTGCAGGCAAGCTTGGAGTTTTTCAAAACAGTTCTCTTTCAGATCCGCATATTTTCCTACATGAAAATGGAAATGATTATTCCAGAATAAATTTCAAAAATAATAATGGCAGTAATTATTGGACAATTGCTGCTTACATTGCATCAAATAATAGAAACGATAGGCTCAATTTTTGGAATGGAACGTCTGGTGACTTATTGTCGCTGACGGGTGATGGTAGGTTGGGACTTAACGTTGGTATATCGCCTAAAACTACTTTCCATGTTGGCAACGGTGGAAGAGTTCTGTTCGGTACAGATACCCTTGGATATGGAGATAAGCTTATGTGGTTGCCGGACTTACATGCTTTTCGTGTAGGTACTGTTGCTACTGGGGCAGCTAGCACTTATTGGAATAGAGATAGTATTGGGATTTATTCTTTTGCTTCTGGTTTAAACACGCGCGCTCAAGGTTATGGTGCAACCGCAATGGGAAGAGATACTGAAGCAACAAATAGTTACGCCTTTGCCTCAGGCTTTTTTTCTAATGCTGATGGACAATATTCAACAGCCATGGGATTTAACACAGACGCCTTCGCACTTGGCTCAACTGCATTAGGATACAGCTCAGATGCTGAGCAGAACTATTCTTTTGCAGCAGGTTATTTTGCCGAAGCGCAAGCAATCTATTCTATTGCCTTGGGGAACGCTGTTCAAGCTCAATCTTATTCATCAATGGCTGTTGGTCGTTATAATGTGGGTGGGGGGAGTGCAACTTCTTGGGTATCAAGTGATCCAATATTTGAAATTGGAAATGGTACTGGTCCTAGTACAAGAAGCAATGCAGTAACAGTAAGAAAAAATGG
>CAYXXW010000041.1:0-5144 GCA_964469115.1 uncultured Melioribacteraceae bacterium | reverse complement strand
AGTTCGGAGGATGATCCAGAAACAATGGAACGTGTTGAGGTAGAAAACCTTGGTGTTAATTATTCAACATTAATTCCTATTTTAATTAAAGCAATACAAGAACAACAAAAAGAAATTGATGAGTTAAGAGCAATTGTTATGAGTAAAAAACAACAATAAATTTAGATATAATTTATAAGGGTCTTTCTTGAAGGACCCTTGACTGCTCATATTTTTTTTGAACAATTTGTCAAATATTTTATCTTTTTCAATTAATAATTGATACTACAGATAAATAAAAGTACTGGGCTTTTCAAAAAGCCTGTCTTTTTCGAAAATTGCTCGTTATTATTCACATGATTATAATGATGACAAGAAGCTTTTCTTAATAACCTTTTTTGTTAAGCTGTTTTCAATCTCAGAACTTCTGCTTCCTTATTGTTACGCGTCTTTTTAATTAAACTATTTAATCTAAAATACGCTAGTCCATAACTGGTAAGTGCTAATATTACTAAATGAAGTAATTCAGGTAAAACATCATTCAGCCCGGCTCCCATTTGAGATATTCTTGTAAATGCTGCGTAGTAAGGAGTAGTTGGAAACAAAGAGGAAAGACCTTTAACCCACAAAGGTAATGAATCAAAAGGCCAGCTATAGCCCGAGATTAAAAATATAGGATACGAAGTCAGTGTTAAAAATTGAATAGCAATAATTTTTCGTTTGAAAAAAGTTGAAAATAACACAGCTAGATAAATAACAGCAATGAGTAAAAGAGTTGTAGAAATAAAGATTGGTAAAAAATCACCTGTGTTTTGAAGTTTGAAGAAATAAAAGTTTACCAAGTAAAAGAAAGTTATATAAGAGCCAAATAGTAAAAAGTAAATAAATGATTTGCCATTTATCATTATAGATACTTTTTCTCCTGCTGTTTTATAGAGAGAGCTTAACAACCCCTCTTCTCTTTCTTTTGCAAAGCTTTCTGCTAAACCGATAAGCAAGGTTTGTTGTAAAATTAAAATTAAAACTGCCGGAATTAAAAAATCCCCATATGACTCTGTAAAACTAAACAGAGGCCTTATATCAACCTTAATAGGCTGTATTATTTCTATTGCTTGATCAAAATTATAACCCTTTGTTTCAAAATATTTTACTTTAATTCCACCAGCAACTGTTCCCAATACTTCGTTTATCGCTTTATTTAGATCATTGGAAACCAAGAACTTGGTGCTATTGAGATAAATCTTTAAGTCCGTTTGCTTTCCTTTTTTTAAATTCTTTTCAAAATTTCTTGGAAAATAAACGACAGCCTTTGCCTCATCTTTTATTAAGTCAGACTCAATGTCTTCAAAATTGTTTCTTACACTATTTACCGCCAACATTTGATGTGAATCTAAATATCTTATCAATTTATTTGTTGTGGAACTATTATCATTATCAATTATTGTAATCTCAACATTGGTTTCTACCTTTTTCATATACATTGCACCATAGAAAAACGCATAAAAAAGTGGAGCAAGAACAATTATTGCAAGAATATTTACATCTCTTGATAGTAATCTTAATTCTCTTATAAAAACTTTTTTGAGCAGTGATAATCGCTTCATAATTATGCCTTAACCAAAATATTTTTATTTGAGATTTGACTGTGCATTTTTAATTGCAAACCAATTATAGTTCCAATCAGTGAAATAATTCCAAATAAAAACAGAATCAATAATTCTATTTTTATATCATTAAAAGTCCCGCCCATTTGATAAATCTTTAGAAAGCCATTTAAGAAATGTGTGAATGGTATGGTTTGGGAAATCTGCTGGTAAATTTCGGGCATTCCCCATGTTGGAAAAGTTAAACCACTTAAAATAAATGCCGGTGTATTTAGCAAAATTGCTATTTCTGTCGCTAAAATTTGATCTTTAAACCAAGCCGAAATGAATAGTCCAATCATAAACGAGGAAAAGATAAAGACCCCCATGAGCATCAACAAATCAATGGTGGCGCCATTGTTTGATAATCCATACATTGGAAATATTATACCAAAGATTAAAACTGCTGAAGCTGAATGCAAAAAGAGATGAGGAATTGTTTTTCCAGCAACTATTTTATATGCTTTATTTCCAGATAACTTAATTAAGTCAGCAAGGGTATGGTGTGTATATTCTGAGCTAACCAGTATAACGGCAATAAGTATAATCATTAATTGGAAAGTAAAGAGCAAAACTCCAGGCATTAAATAACTTTCATAGCTGTAGTTAGGATTATACAAAGAGCTTGTTTCAATTCTTATAGGATTTACAACCGACATCGCTTTTTCTTTGGTTAATCCAGATCCTTGCAATTTCTTTAATAAGGCTCCACCGGAAACAATTCCACCAATTGTTGAAGCTTCTTTTAATAAATATGTACCAATAAGAATGTTGGTTGAATTTTTATATACAACCATATTTGAGCTTTTACCAGATTTGATGTTTTTTTCAAAATCTTTTGGAAAAACAAACGCCCCTTGAATATTTCCTTTTTGGAATTCACTTTTTATTTCGTCTATTGATCTACAGTTTTGTTTTATTGTTAAAGTGGGAGATGAGTCTACAAAGCGAGTGATTGTTCTAGATAGAGATGAATTATCAGCATCATAAATTGCAACAGGTATGTTTCTAATTAATTCCGTTTCATATATCTCTGCAAAGAGAAAGAAAAAAAGTATTGGGAAAACTATTTCGAATAGAAATATTGTTTTTCTTTCCCTAATTCTTTCAAATTCTCTTATCGCTATTTTATAAATTGAATTGTTTCTCATCTTAGTTATTAGAAATTAATTTTTACCGTCATTCCCGGTCTTAGATTTTTAATTGGCTTGTCGGTTCTTAGGTGTACTTCAAAAGTTTTTAGATCAATCTCGCCTTTTCTATTTGTTGGTTTCCATGTTGCAAAAGAGCCCATTGCAGAAATGTACGACACTCTAAATTTATATTGTTCATTGTCTAAAGCAGAAACATTTCCCTCAAAATAGTCGCCAATATTGGTTCGATTAAGTTCATCTTCTCTAATCTGTAAAACCACATAATACTCTTCTGGATTAATAATTGTAAATAAAGGATACCCGCTAGCAATTATTTCACCGGCGTCTGCAATCTTATTTGAAATTTCTCCATCAATAGGCGAAACAAGTTCTAACTCAGTGTTATAAGCCATTGCCTCATTGTATGCCCCTTCAGCTTGCTTTACCAAACCAGCAACAGCTAACTTTTCTTCTTCCCTGGCGCCTTGCATTACCATGGAAAGCTTTGCATCCGCCACGGCTAATTGTTCTTTTGCTATGTTATATTTAAAATCTATTTCATCAAATTCTTGTTGAGATATAACAGAGTCTTGTAAAAGATTAACAAATCTTTCCCGAGTTTTGCTCGCATAATCTAATTGATGTTTTGCCTGCATTCTCATTTTTTCAGCAGCAAGTTTTTCTTCTTTTCTTGCTCCACTTTTCACAAGGCTTAGTTTGCTCTTTGCAGCTTCCATTGCACCCATAGCCTGATCTACTTTTGCATCTATTTCTTTTGATTCTAACCTAGCAAGAACTGTTCCTTTTTTTACTTTATCACCTTCTTTAACTAATAGTTCTTCTATTCTACCAGGTATTTTTGATGCAACATCTATTTCGTCTATTTCAACTATTCCTACAATGTAATTTTCATCCTCATTAATTTCTGTTGTCCAAAAAATTACTGCAACAAGTACAATAACTATGGGTATTAAGAAAAGAAAATGACTTTTTCTAATTTTCATTCTAACTCCTATTTGTTCCAAATTTTTAGAAGGCTACTGCTATTACCGGCTGCATTTTCTAGATTAGCAATTGAGCTATAGTAGTTAAACAGTGCTATTTGCATATCAATTTCTGTTTTTTCCAAAGCAAGTGAGGCATCTATAACTTCAAGAGAAGTTCCCATGCCACTATTAAATCTTTTCGAGTTTTGTCGGAAATTCTCTTTTGCCAAGACTAATGAGGTGATCAGTTTTTTATATTCACTAGCATTGTTTTTTACTTCTCTATATTCTTTATTTATCCAAAGATTTATATTCTTTTCTATGCCCCTTTTAATTATATCCACTTCATCCTCAAGCACTTGGGCGCTTTGTAGATTAAGATAATCTTTAAATCCGTTGAAGATATTAAGTTTAGCTTGAACTCCAACCGCCCATCTTGGCTCTAAAGCAGAAAGGTATTCAGGGTATAGCTCATATTTTCCGAAAGCAGCGACTTGTGGTAAAAATTCCGATCTTGCAACATTATAATTTTGTTCGGCTGCAATTTTTTTCTGTTCCAAGATTTTATAGGCTGGTTGCTCTATATTAGCTCTATTTAGATATTGTGTTAAAGAATCTGTTATGTCCTTAAACTTAAGAGTATCGGCAAAAGTTAATTTTTGAAGATCTGACAAATCAACCAATGAACCAAATGACAACATGGCTAATTCCAAATTATTCTCATCTTTGCTAAGGTTCTTTTCAGCTTCGGCAACTGCAACTTCCGCCCTTAACAAATGATACTTAGGAATAATTCCTTGCTCAAATAATTTGCTTGCATTTTTTCTATGCTTTTGTATTCCACTTAGTACATTTTTTCTTGTCTTAACAACTTCAGTTAATAGTAGATTTTGTAAATATGATTTTACAACATTGTTAACAACTTGATTTGTAATTTGATCTAATTCAAACTGAGCAGTTTTTTCTTCAGAGGATGCATATTTTTTTGCTGCAAGTAATTTTCCGCCTAAAAATAAGGGCTGTACACCAACAAATGATGCTGAATTATAATCTTGTTTTTTTAACGTTTCAACAAATTCAGGAATAGCACTTTCTAATGCTGCAACAGATTGAGTGTAAACTTCATATTTCTGTAAATCTGTATATGCCGAATTTCCGCCCAGAATATTATATATATTAGATAGTTCACTTTGGTTGCTAGCCTGAAGTTGAATCATTGCATCACGTATTGGGGCTAAATCTATTTGCAACGGATCATTTAAGTGTGTGTAGCTTCCTTGCAAATTAATTGAAGGAAGAAAATTTCCCCATGAAGCTTTATTCTCGTATTCTTTCCCTTTTAGCTTTGATTTGTATTCTAAAATTTTCTCGTTTTTTTCTAGAGCCAAGTTTATTGCATCACC
>CAYXXW010000040.1:0-15401 GCA_964469115.1 uncultured Melioribacteraceae bacterium | reverse complement strand
ACTGATATAGACCTCCGTATGCATCACAATTTGATTCAAGGTTATCATAACAATATTTTTCTAATGTATCTTGATTACTCATCTCTACACTATCATTAATCATAGTTCCAACATTAAGGTTTTCTTTCATCCAACATTGCTTACCAATTTGTACTATGTTATATGTTAAGCCTTCATGAGTAATTGTAGTAATTCCATCACATGGTTCATCTACAACTGAAATCATTATTGTATCAACCACTGACTCTTGATAATCACTTACTGTAGCTTCAACAACAAAATCTCCAACCTTCTCCGGAGCTTTCCAATCAACAAGTGATCCAGATATACCTTTAGGAAAAGTACCTTCAAAAGCAGACCAAGAATAATTAAGAATATCATTATCCTCATCAATAGCGCGACAAGTTAAATTTGTGGTTTCACCCACATATAAGATTGATGGACTAGCTGAGAAAATCACTATTTCTGGTGGGTGATTGTCAGGATCATACGGATTATTTTCATCCTGAGAACAGGACACAATAAAAATGAGACAATAAAATATTATCAATGACTTAAGGGAAAAATTTGATAACATAATAATTTAATCGCTATTAAAGATTGAGAAAAGTATTTATGAATTTACTTAATTATCTTAATAAATTGCAAGAGCGGTGCAGTCAGCAATTTAACAATTATTGGTCACACACATATTTTAATTATTATCCTTTAGGGTTTTCTCACCTAATTGGTACATTTGTCTTTCAATCCATTGAGTTCTTTTTGCTAAATATTGTGTAGGTGAGTTTACTCTATACCTTTTGGGATTTGGCAAAACAGAAGCTAAACTTGCGGAATTATGATAATTAAGTTTATTTGCATCTTTTTTGATAAACTTTTGTGAAGCAGCATGCACACCATATACATTTTCTCCAAATTCAGCTATATTTAAGTAAACTTCCAATATTCTTTCTTTAGACCAAAATAATTCTAACAGTACAGTGAAATATGCTTCGAGTCCTTTTCTAATAAAACTTTTACCTGGCCATAAAAATAAATTTTTCGCGGTCTGCTGCGTTATTGTACTTGCTCCTCTTATCCTTTTATTTTTTTTGTTTTGATCAATTGCTTTAGAAATTGATTCCAGGTCAAATCCAAAGTGATCGAAAAATTTCTGGTCCTCGGCTGCAATAACCGCCAGCTTGGCGGAATTTGATATTTTATAGTCCGGCACCCAATCGTACTGAATTGATGAAATATTCTCTGAAAATAAATTGGAGATTCTTTGCTGAACCATGTATGAACTTGTTGGAATTGGTAAAAATCTGAAAACAATGACAAATAAAATATTACTAATAATAACTATGAGTATAATTTTGAGGATTATTTTTAGAATATTCTTGAGCATTGATAGTTAGTGTTTTTTAGAAAACTCAAAAATAACATATTTTATTCTACGAAAATGAGTTTAACAATTATCAAATATTGATGTTGGTTAACTTTATTCAATTTAGAGTAATTTTAATTACCCAAAATATTTAGAAGTTTTATGGAAATGGGAGAGAATATTCCACGTTAACTCCTCTTTCTCTTAGATATGGTATTTGTTGTTCTAAAGCATAATCGGAAAGTGGGCAATTATTTAAGAATAAATCAGAACCAGCTTGCATTCCATTGCAATTTAAAATAGGGTTTAGTTCAGTAACCAGATTACCTGAAATGTCCAATCTGTTTAAATATCCCAATGTTTCAATTGCATCAATATTACTAAATTTGTTGGCATTTAGATTTAAATACTGTAATGCTATAAATTGTCCAATCACTGAAATATCTTCAATATTATTTTGCTGAAGAGATAGACTTTTCAATAATCTAAGCGAAGATAGATGATCAATTTTTGATATTTTATTTCTGTCCAATTCTAAAACTTTAATTGTTGGAAAATTAGAAAACATGGATAAATCAGAAATAAGATTATCGTTTAAATACAATTCTTCTATATTCTGAATCGCAAATAATGGTGAAATATCAGTAATTTTATTCTGGCTTAGGTTAATCCTTCGCAAATTTACCAGCTCCGAAAGAAAGCTTAGATTATCTAATTTATTTGCAAATAAATCTAAATATTCAATCTTAGGTAAATTAAAAATTTTGTTAATCTCAGAAATTTCGTTACCTGAAAGGACTAACCTTTCTAGTTGCGGTAGATTCGAGATTTCTCCAATTTTTATGTTGTTATTACCCGAAAAATATAAATCGCTTAAATTAGGAAGATTTGAAATTTTTCCAACTTCTTTAATTTGATTATTGCTTAAGTATAAACCTTGTAGTTTAGAAAGATTTGAAATATTCACAATTTCTGCAATTTTATTGTCAGAAAGCTGGAGGGTTACTAATTCCTTAAATGGTGACAAATCGGGCAATTTCCTTATATTATTATTATAAGCGTCTATTTCCCTCAACTTAGTATTTTTCTCTAAAACTGAGATATCTTCTATTTGGTTATTGCCCAGATTTATGTATTCGAGATTCGTAAAATTTTTCAAAGGAGAAATATCTTTAATTTTATTTTGTTGCAAGGCAATTCGATTAAGCTTTTCTAGATTTGCCAATGGTGAGATATCTTCAATCTCATTATTATCAGCATATATATACATGAGATTATTAAGTGAAGTTAAAGGAACAATATCTTTCAAGCTGCAAAGTCTAATATAAAGTTCTCTCAACTTATTAAGATTTTTAATCGACTGCAGATGCAAAACCGGATTTCCTGAAATATCCAGCATTATCAGATTTGTTAAATATTGAAGTCCTTCTAGGTTTGTTATTTCCTTATTTGGAATTCTTAAATATTCTACATTTTCCAGGTCCTTCTGATTTACAACTAAATTTTCAGAGATTATTTCGGTTCTGTGAACAATAATCTGATCAAATACTGCTAGTCTTAAATTTTTATTTTCGAAAACACCTAGAACATTATAGTAATCATATTTCCCAATCTCAGCATCAACAACAGGCTCTAGTAAATTTTCATCTTTGCAGCTTGTATTCAAGAAAATAATTAATGTGAGAAACAAAGAAATAATTTTAAATTTCGCAAGCGTTCTATTCTTCATTTTTTACCACGCAATTATAAAAATTAAAGGAACTATAAAGCTCTTGAAAATTATATCAATCAACTTAATAAGTATTGTTTAAAATAAATATTTGCAGATGATAATCAAGACAAATTTATCGGGATTATTAAATATTTAGGAAGTTTATATTTCAGAGAAAAGATTTAATATTGTATTATTAATGAATTTTAATTACTTTCTTAATCATTCATAATAAGAAAGATTATTTTATGGCAAAAGTAATTCTTACAACCGTTCTCGATCCTAAAATAAAAGATCGACTTTCCAAATATTCGAAAAAAAACTATATACCATATAGAGCTTTATTGGAACGTGCTATCAATAACTTTAAAGTAGAGATTAAAAAGAAGAATTATGTTTTAAAGCATAATGAATTTGATAGACTAAAAACACAGTCTTTTACCTGTTCAATGCCTGTTGAAGTAAATAAAACATTATTAGATATTTCAGAAAAATTAAATGTGAGCAAAAGATATCTTTTAAGAGAAATTATTTCAGAATATGTTTTAAAGAACTGTTAAAGTTATTCTGCAAATTTGATTGCATAAGATCTTAACATTAAATAGGTAAACTAATAAAAAAAATTAAGTTATTATTTGAGTTGAATAGATTTTTAGAAAAAGAAACGGTCATTTCACTTAAAGTATAAAAAAAAGCCGGTCAACTTTTTTCTGTTTAACCGGCACTTAAACTTAATATTTCCTATTATTCAGCATTTTGAATTATTAGATCAATCCTTCTATTTTTTGCTCTACCATCTCTAGTTTCATTATTGGCAATTGGTTTTGTTTCTCCGTAGCCAAATGCCATTACTTTTTTCTGATCAATATTCATATTAGCTAAAAGGTATTGTTTTACAGAACTTGCCCTCTCTTGAGAAAGATCCAAATTCTTTTCATCGCTTCCATAGGAATCCGTATGCCCTTCAATAACTATAGTAGCATCCGGGAATTCCTTTATTGCGTTTTGAGCTTTGCTTAAAAGTCCGAAATTAGATGCCTCTATTATTGATTTGCCTACTTGGAAACTCAAACCTTTTAGACGCATATAAATGTTATTTCCTTCTCTAAAAATTTCTGCTTCATCTTTAGTAAATGATTTATTTATTTTTTCATACTTTGCTTTAAACTCAGCAAGTTTTCCCATTTTTGCAGCTAATTCAGATTTCTCTTTTGCTATTCCGCCCATTTCTTCTTTAAGAATTTTAACTTCCTGCATAAGATCAGTATTATTCTGCTGAGCTTCTTGGTATTGTGTTTTTAGTTCTACGACTTTCTGTACAATTTCATTTATTGTATTTTCAAATGGCTGATCAAATTTTGCATCATAATCAAAATGAGATGCAATTTTTTGGACTGGTGCTTCGTGAGATAATAGCAAAGACTCCATTGATTTGTCTGAATCTTCAAAATCACTAATAAATCTTGAAACAAAAAGAGCATGACTTGCTTCATACTTAGCTTGCTGAGCTAAATTTCTTGCTTGATCAGTATCATACCGATTTTCGCTTAATTCTTTTTCAGCCTGCTTAACAAGTGATGTTGCTTTTTCTAAAATAGTTGGCGCATAGTTTTCTGCATCGGCTTCCTTAGCTGATTTAATCAATGCCCAAGTTTCATCTAAATACAAAACTTTAATTGAGCTCAACTCTGCTGCTCTAAATAATTCTTCAGCTTCAGCAGATGCTTCCTCAGCATTAGGAATATCACCATCCTCAACTTCTTCTCCTGCTTCTCTAAATTTGGTTTCAGCACTTTGCCATTGCTCGGAAGCATATATATTGGCCTCAACTTTTATTGCATCATTCCTAGCTTCAATAGAATTTTTGAGAGTAATTTTAGAGACTTCCGCTTTTTGTTTTGCAGCGGTAACAAATTTTGTAACATTTGCAATCTTTTCTTGTATCGATTTAAGGTTTTCGCCCTTTTTAAAATCATCGCTAGCTTCTTTGTAATTATCAAATGCTTGTTGATAGTTTGTTGGTGATAGTAAATCCAATCTTGCAGTTTTAGCTTCTTCCATTATTTTATCAGCTTCTGAAAAAAGAGATTGTTTCATATCTTGAGCTGATAGTGTTGATGCGACAATAATTAGTGACAACAATATTAATTTTATCCGCAATAGATTTTTCATAACTCCTCCTGTTTGTTAAATAATTTGTTCAGTAAATCTTGTTATAATTCCAGCAATATTTTTTTTACTAAATTTCTTGCCATCTTTATTTTATAAGAATTCATACTCATTGCTTCGGCTTTCTTAAATGCTAAATTAGATATTTTATTTATATTTTCCTCATTAAGATTTAGATTAGTAAGATTTTGAATAATAATTTCTTCACTCCAAGGTATTGGGGCCACACCACCGAATGCAATTTTTCCATTTTTAATTTTATTACCATCTTTATTAAATACGCCAGCAACACTAACCATCGCAAAATCCCAACCGCCTCTTTCCTTAACCTTAATATACCTACCCACTAGTTTCTGATTTACGGGTGGAACAATAATTTCCAACAGGAGGTCCCCATCCGTTAAAATATTCTCTTTTGTTTCATCAACTTCTGGAAGGATAAAGAAGTCTTTAGCTAAAATTATTTTTTCTTCTTTCCCGTTAAATATTTTTAACTTAGCATCCAGTGCAATTAAAGCAACAGCAGTATCTGATGGATGAACTATATAGCATGGTCCGCCTCCAGTTATACAGTGAAATTTATTATTACCGGTAACCGCAAAACATGTATCGCCACCTTTTCTTATGCAGTCATAATCACCTCTAAAATAAAAACATCGCGGCCGCTGACAAATATTGCCGCCTAATGTACCTACATTTCTTAACTGTAGAGTCGCAAGCTCGGAAATTGCCTCTGCTAAAACAACATATTTTCCCTTTACAATGGGGTGGTTTTCTATCTCGCTTAGTATAGTTAGTGCCCCAATACGTAATCCATCTTTTTCATTATACTCAATAAAGTTATACTTTTCTAATTTTTTAAGATTTACCAATTGATCTGGTGCAAAAATATTATCCTTCATTAAGCCTAATAAATCAGTTCCGCCTGCAAAAGGTAACGAGTTATTATTTTTCTGTAAGTATTTCGAAGCTGCTTTTATAGTTTCAGGCTGTAGATATTCAAAACTTTTCATAACTATACCCTCTCTAATAGATTAAGGATTTTATCAGGTGTAATAGGTAGACTTTTCACTCTAAAACCAAGAGCATTATAAACGGCATTTGCAATTGCTCCGGCAGTTGGAATAATTGCCGGCTCACCAATTCCCTTTACTCCCATGTTATTGGCTTTATCATCTTTCTCGCTTACAATTAATACTTCAATTTCCGGAACATCCAACATTGTTGGGATTTTGTATTCATGCATATTTGCGTTCAGCATTTTTCCGTAATCTACATCCATTATTCTTTCTTCCATAAGAGCAAAGCCAAGCCCTTGCATAATTCCACCGTGGAATTGATTCTCGAGAGTTTGACGGTTAAGAGTTCTGCCAATATCGTGAGCAGCAACTATTTTGATAACTTTTACGAATCCGGTTAAAGTATCAACTTCAACTTCTGCAAATTGAGCACCAAAAGATTGAGTAATAAATCCCTCGAGATTTTCTTCGCGGGATCCCTTGGTAATTATTGAGTCATCATTTAGATTTTTTATTACATCAATAAAATTTATTTTTTTAGCTTTGTCTTTAGTGAGGATTTCACCTTCTGAATAATTAAGTTCATCTTCTTTAACTTCAAGAACTGCAGCTGCCGCAGAGATTAACTGTTTTTTCATTTTCTCTGCTGCATCTCTAACTGCAGGTGCAACCGATGGTGCAGTGGTGCTGCCGCCGCTTGAAGGTGCATATGGAGCAATTGCAGTGTTGCCTAAAACGACTTTTATTTTATCGATCGGTAATTCTAAAATTTCCGAAGCAACTTGTGCAATTATTGTATAAGTCCCTGTTCCAAGATCTTGAGTACCTGAATAGACGGTAATTTTTCCTTCTTTTGTAATCTCTATATTTGCATGAGCAGGAGGACTGCCTCCACCCCACCAAATTTGAGATGCCATTCCTATGCCGCGTTTTAGATATCCTTTCCCGCTGCCTGGGATTTTATTCCTTTGGTTCCATCCGATTTTTTCTGCACCGGCTTTGTATGATTCTCTTAAAAGTTTAGTGGTATATTCAGCTCCCCAAACTTGATCTTTTTCTGCATAGTTTATTAATCTAAATTCTAATGGATCCATACCAATTTTTTCTGCTGCGTCATCAAGAATTGAATCAAGACCAAAAACTCCTTGGACATGTCCGGGAGCTCTGAATGGTCTTGCTTTACCGGTATTTGTAATTACACTGTAATCAATTGTTTTTATATTCGGACAATTATACATTGTTCTAAGAGGCCAACTGCATCCCCCGCCTGTTGGATAAGCTCCCACAGCAGCTTTTGCATCGTGAGTCATTGCCATCAACGTTCCGTTCTTTTTTACACCAACTTTTAAGTGCTGAATTGAATCAGGACGATTACCCACAGATAGATTCATTTGTTTTCTATCTAAAGTAATTCTTATTGGTCTATCTATTTTTTTTGAAAGCAAAGCAGCCATAACAGAATATTTACCGGCTTCTAACTTACTTCCAAATCCGCCACCCATATATTCTTTTATTACTTCCACTTTTTCTTCGGGCATATTAAGTGCCTCTGCAATTTTTCCTCTTATTGCAAAAATCCCTTGAGTTGAATCATAAACAGTTAGTTTGCCATCATTCCATTTAACAACGCTGCAATGGACTTCCGTGGGATTATGAATTACTACTTCTGTTGTAAATGTATCTTCAACTATTACATCTGATTCTTCGAACCCTTTATTTACATCACCACGCTCATATTCATCCGGTTTTCCATTTCTTATATTCCCAGAGTCATAAATCTTAAAAGCATTTTTCCTTATTGATTCTTCAGCTTTAACTGAAAATCCTAATTCTTCATATTGAACTTTAATTAATTTTAATGCTGCTTCGGCTATTGCTTCAGTTTCTGCAACTACACAAGCAACTTCATCCCCTTCATGTTTAATATTTTCATCAAATAAATTCCCATTATCTCCGTACCAAGAGATTGGGCTTGTATTATTTTTATGGATGATCTCGATAACACCTTTAATTTTTCTTGCTTTGGTATCATCTATACTTTTAATTTTTGCATTGGGATAAGGTGAGCCTAGTATTCTGGCATAAGCCATATTCGGCAGATTTATATCAAATGTATACTTAGCATTTCCGCTCACTTTTTGGTAGCCATCGTAACGGGGTATCTTTTTTCCTACATATTTTAGTTTATCATTTTCAGGTAAGGATTTATATTTCTCCTCAGTAACTTCACCAATAGTTTCAATAAAGCCTTCTTCAAAAAAGTATTTTGATTTTTTAATTGCCATTATTCTACCCCCTAATTCTTTTTACTGATTGCTGCTTTAACAGAATCAAATATTTTGGGATAAGCACCGCATCTGCACAAATTACCGGACATTCCATTCTTAATTTCTGCATCGCTTGCATTAGGATTTTCTTTTACAATTGCATAAGCTGACATAATCTGTCCGGGTGTGCAGAATCCACATTGAAGTCCGTCTTCATCTATAAAAGATTGTTGAAGAGGATTAAGTTCGTCACCGTCCATTAATCCTTCAATTGTTAAAACTTCAGTATCATGTGCATCTAATGCAAGCATATGACATGAATAAACCGGCTTTCCATTAAGCAGCACTGTACAGCTTCCACATTCTCCCTGATTGCAAACCATTTTGGTTCCGGTCAATTCAAGGTCTTCCCTTAAAAATTCAGCTAATGTTTTTGAAGGCTGAATCTTAGCAGTAATACTTTTGTTATTGACCTTTATTTTTAAGTCTATTTTACCTTCAATAGAATCAAGAATATCATTGCTTAAGTTCTTAGCATGCGGTTTAATAGAAGGGGCAATTGCATAGGCACCAACAATGCCAGTTCCTACATCTTTAAGAAATTTTCTGCGTGATTTATTGGAAGGGTTATCTTGTTTTTCCATCATTCCCTCTAATTTTTAGATGAAATTATAACTATAAATTAGTCAGGGTAAATGATTAAATCAACATTTTTCCTTTAATATTTTTTAATTATTGTTTGAGTAGTTAAATGGATTTAAGTATAAGATTGATATTATGAAAGCTGGGACGTAAAATAAATGTATAGCATTTTGAATAATTAGTTTTTAGATCACCAATAATGCTTTCTATCTACTTGCTAAGTAACTTTTTTTAGCTTTATCGAAGATTTTTGTTTCCTCGAAAATAAAATTACGAGGGTTCAAACAAATACTATTATGTCTTACTTCATAGTGAAGATGAGGACCTGTTGAAAGACTTCCGGAGTTACCACTAAGAGCGATAATATCTCCACGTTTAACTTTCTGCCCTTTTCTAACTTTATATTTTGAAAGGTGAGCATAAATTGTTTCGTAACCAAAACCATGATTTATACGTATAGTTTTTCCATAACCGCCTTTATTACCAATATAAGTAACAACTCCATTACCGGGTGCAATAACTTCTTCACCTGTATTTGCAAGAAAATCTAATCCATGGTGCATTCTTTGCCTTTTAAGAATTGGGTGATATCTCATTCCAAATCTATCCCCAAATGAAGAATTTACCGGTCTTAGCGCAGGGAGGTTATCAAAGAGTTCCTTATTTTCTTCGAACTTATTAGTAATTTCCTCATAGTTACTTGTTTCATATTTTAAGTTCGTCTCAATGGTATTTACGAAGCTGTAAATTTCGCCAAATTTTCCCTTTAAATTTTCTGGAGATATTTTTGATAAATTATGAAATTCTGAGCCACCGATCCCATAATCTCTATTTTCTAAACTCAAAGGGTCAAGATTAACTGCTAGCCTTACATCATTAGTAGTTTTTGCAATTTTATTGAATTGATTTGCAAGAGTAATATATTTCTGGGTAAGATTATCTAATTCTTCCTCATATTTTTTTTCAATTAAAATATTTTTCTTTGTTAGTTCTTCCGGTGAGGTATTAGAAAATACACTACGTCCAATCATTAAGGATACAGAAATTAGAAAAATTGCAAGACCTGTAAGAAAAATTATAGATTTAGGTATAAAATTTTGTATTGGTACAAGTTTAAGTTTATCAGGAGAATAATAGTAAAATTTCTTAATCTTCATAGAATCAGTATTTTTATTTCCAAAAGAGAATGGCATTAAATGTAATCCAAATTATTAATGGATAAATCGCGTTTTTTAATTTCGTTCGCAATACCATTAAATACATCCCAAGTTTCAAGCCATTTTTGTGGAGTTACACTTCTTAGCCAATATTTTTTTTGCTTAATTGTTTCAAAAAGAGAAAGATCATAAATTATTGCCTTTTTCTCTTTCTTACTCAAATGTTGCAATTTTTTCTTGTATAATTGATTAAACGTCTTTTTTACAAAAATATAAGAGCAAATGAGTTCTGTGTTATTGTATTCTGAAATGTCGCTGTTAGATGGTGATATTTCTACCTTATACATGAATGCGCCCCTAATTTTGGAAGTAACGAAGCTTTATACATTAACTGTGCCAAGGGTCACATTAAATGAATAAGAAAAACATACATTTTTAATTCATTTTAACACAAAACTAATATCAATAATTAACTCAAAGAACCTCTTAGAGCAATAAAAGTTGACATCATTTACTAGGCAGATAGTAAGCTATTGTTATACAATAACTTAATAGAATCAACTTTTTTTGCGAATGCAATTTTTTTTGCACCCCTTTATTGAATTTTATAATCGAAAAAAGTTTAAAATTTTTAATGTGATAATCATCATTTCTTAAATAAGAAAAAACTGTTCTTTATAACAATAGAATATTTGTTTCAGAAAAGTACTTTTTACCGATTGAAATGTTCTAAGAGAAAACAAATATTTTGATACACTTATAAAGGCATAATCAAAGAAAAGATGGAAAAGAATAAAAAAAATAATTCAATAAATTTAGGCGCAAATGAGAGCAGCAATAATAATCTCAGCATTTACAAATCAATTCTTATCTCTATTAAAGCCGGTATTAACGGAGCATTAATTTTATTTACTCTTCTGGAATCAGCTAAATTTCTATCATATTTTTCAATCTCAAATAAAGGTTTTTATATAAGTGCCAATGATTTAATAATTTCATTTTGGGGATTTACAATAGTCTCATTTATAGTTTTAGCCGGACTTTTTAAAGATTCAGATTAATCTTCTGTTCAAACATCTCAACTATTTAACTGCTCAAAAAACATAAAAAAACTTTATCTTTGTTTTTATAATTTTTTAATAAATACCCGAAAAATGACAGACCCAAAAGTTACTTTAGAACTAGCTCTTGAACATGGATTAAACGAAGAGGAGTTTATTTCAATCTGTTCTAAACTAAATAGATTACCAAATTTTACCGAACTTGGAATTTTTAGCGTAATGTGGAGTGAACATTGCAGCTATAAAAACTCTATTGCACTTTTAAAAACTTTACCAAGAGAAGGTAGGAAATTATTAGTCGGCGCTGGTGAAGAAAACGCCGGACTTGTTGATATTGGAGATAATCAAGCAATAGCCTTTAAAATTGAAAGCCATAATCACCCTTCTGCAGTTGAACCATATCAAGGTGCTGCTACAGGAGTGGGTGGTATTTTAAGAGATATTTTCACAATGGGTGCTAGACCAATTGCTGTCCTCAATTCTCTAAGATTTGGAAAACTTACAAATCCAAGAACAAAATTCTTGTTTGAAGGTGTCGTTAAAGGTATTGCTGACTATGGTAATTGTTTTGGTGTTCCAACTGTTGGAGGTGAAGTTTATTTTGATGAGGTCTATCAAGGAAATCCTTTGGTAAATGCAATGGCTGTAGGAATTGTAGATACTGATAAAACAGCATCTGCAACGGCTAATGGCGAAAATAATCCGGTTATTATTGTAGGATCGGCAACAGGGCGAGATGGAATACATGGGGCAACATTTGCCTCTGAAGAAATTAGTGAAAAATCTGAATCAAAAAGACCGTCCGTTCAAGTCGGTGATCCGTTTACGGAAAAACTTCTTCTTGAAGCTACATTAGAAATTATTAAGAACGATTTGATAATTGGAATCCAAGATATGGGCGCTGCCGGTATTTCATGTTCCTCTGCCGAAATGAGCGATAAAGGAAAATCGGGAATGGTAATTGACTTAAATAAAGTCCCTCTTAGAGAAGAAATAATGACCGCATACGAAATAATGTTGTCTGAAAGTCAAGAGAGAATGCTGGTTGTTGCTAAAAAAGGGAGTGAAGATAAAGTAAAAGAGATTTTTGACAAATGGGATTTGAATTGTGAAACAATCGGTTATGTTACAAATGAAGAAGCACTAAAAGTATCATACCGCGGTGAGAAAAAAGCTGATATTCCTCCGTTTGAATTGGCATTAGGTAGCGGAGTTCCGGTCTATTATAGAGAAACTAAAAAACCTTCCTACATAGATGAGAAACATAGTTTTGATTTCTCAAATATTGAATTACCAAAAGATATTGGTGAAGTTTTCTTAAAAGTTTTTGCTTCACCAAATATTGCATCAAAAAAATGGGTTTATGAACAGTATGATCATATGGTTAGAACTAATACTGTAGTAGGTCCCGGCTGCGATTCTGCAGTTGTAAGAATAAAAGGAACCAATAAATCTATTGCTATGCAAACAGACTGTAATGGGAAATATGTTTACCTTAATCCAAAAGAAGGGGCAAAGATTGCGGTTGCAGAATCAGCAAGAAATATTGTTTGCTCTGGGGGTGAACCTCTTGCAATTACAAATTGCTTAAATTACGGTAATCCTTATGATCCAGAAATATATTGGACATTTAAAGAATCAATTGAAGGAATGGGTGAAGCATGCAGATTTTTTGATACTCCCGTTACCGGCGGGAATGTAAGTTTTTTTAATGAGAGTCCCGATACAACTGTTTACCCAACCCCAGTTATTGGAATGATTGGGTTAATTAGAGATCCAAAAAATATTACAACTTCTTATTTTAAGAATAATGGCGACAAAGTATTTTTATTGGGTGAAGATTTTGAAGAAATTGGGGGCAGTGAGTATCTTAGTGTCGAACATAATTTAGTAACCGGTGATTGCCCTAAAATTGATTTGCAAAAAGAAAAAGAACTTCACAAAACAGTACTTAATTTGATAGAAAAAGGTATAATAAATTCAGCACATGATGTTTCAGATGGGGGAATTATTTCTGCATTAGCCGAGTGCTGCATAATCAATAAAGAAAATCCTATTGGAGCAAAAGTCAATATTCCAGTAAAAACACGTGAAGATTTTTCATTTTTCTCTGAATCTCAAAGCAGAATAATTATTTCTGTGTCTTCAGAAAATGAAGAAGACTTTTTGAAAACAGTTGAAGATTACCGAACACCTTTTCTTCTCATTGGGGAAACCGGCGGAGATAATTTATTTGTAAATGATAAGTATGAATTTAGTTTAGATAAATTATCAGAATTATATTTTGAATCAATACCAAAATTAATGAATGAGTAAATTTAGTTTACTTCGATTTATCAGTAAATATTTTTCGTTCAACCAATATCGTAAGGTATTAGCATTTCTTAATCATTACATTGTTGGTTTGTTCAAAAGAATTGATGAACATCATATTTTTCTTTCCGGCGGAGGAATAGCATTTTCCTTAATTTTATCAACCGTTCCGATTCTGCTTTTAGTATTTGCTATACTAGGCAATTTTATCGATCAATCTACAATAGAAAATAATCTTGCTCAATTAATTGATACAGTAATTCCTTATCCCGAGTATGCAGAATTTACAACTTCTGCCATAATGAAAAGAATTCCGGGCGTATTTCAATATAGTGCTACTGCATTTTATTTGGGACTTTTCGGACTTTTCTTCACCTCAACTTGGTTATTCAGCAGTATGCGTACAATTCTAAACAGAATTTTTGGGAGCTCGGAAGACAAAGGTTTTATAATCGGTCTAATCAGAGATTTTGGAATGGTGATTTTAATAATTTCAATGGTATTGTTATCAACATTTATTTTGCCTTCATTGAATATCTTTATTAAGATCACCGAGGAAATTGAGTTTCTCAAGAATTTTAGAGTAGATGCTTTAATTCATACAATTTTTTCTTTTGCTTCAATTGTTGTTGTACTGCTGTTATTTTTTCTTTTTTACACACTTATTCCATATGCAAAACTAAATAGAAAGGTTACTTTTGTTGGTGCATTTTGGGCTACGATTTTATGGGAATTAGCAAGAATTGTTTTTGGTTATTATGTACAAACTTTCCTTCAATCAAATAAATTTTATGAAGCATTTTTATTGATTATTGTACTTTTGTTCTGGTTGTTCTACACTTCAATACTTTTTGTTATTGGTGCAGAAATTGCTCAGTTATACAGAGAAAGATTGGAACTAAGGCAGACACAAGTTAAGAATTGATAGCTTTCTCCATACTATCAAATACTGTAAACACTTTGTCCAATCCTGTTGCAGAGAAGATCGGCAGTCTATTTTGAACATTGTAAACTATATAAAACTTTTTATTAATTGCTTTCATTCTTTTCACGCCTGAAACTAATACCCCGAAAAAAGAAGAATCGATAAATTCACATTCACTTAGGTCAACAATTATATTTCTATCGTCTTCAGCAATAGCCTCTTCCAAATATGCTTTAAAGCTCGAAGATTCTCTTAATGTTGCTCTTTCAAACTGCACACTAATTACCGTAAATTCAGATGAAATAGAATTATCCTTTGAAAATATGTTTGAGGGTTCAAGAGTGTTCCCAAGCAGAGTGCTGCCATTAATTTGAAATCTGTTTTTTAATCTATTTTCAAACTGCTGAACTTTGGCACTTACCTTTTTATTGTTGACTTTTGAATTTTCCATCCAATAAAGTGCTCCTTTTAAGAAAAATTATACTCAGATATTTTTTTAGTAACTTCTTTCCTGTCTTCATGATTTTCAATCGTATCGGTTATTATGTGCAAGATGCTGTCTCCAGTTTGCACACCTTCAGAATCAATTTTATACTGAAGAATGCTGGATTCATTTTTTACAACATATTCACCTTCATTACCTTTAAACTTTAAAGTCATTTTAACTCCATTTTTAACCCCAAATTTGTTGGAGTTAAATTTCTTGTCAGTGACCTAAAACAATACAAATCACATTTAATTAAAAAATCCTTCTCTAATTAATCGGAATTT
>CAYXXW010000039.1:0-15431 GCA_964469115.1 uncultured Melioribacteraceae bacterium | reverse complement strand
ACTTGTTCCAATAATTAACTCACCAAATTTGTCAATCGCCAAGGCTCTAACGTCTCTATTTCTTAATCCGTTACTTTGGTTCAGCTTTCCCCATATGTCATCTGAGAGATTTTCAAGTGTCCCATTCTCATTGAAGTAATATAAACCGTCGGTCGCTATGTCACCATTAAAATCGCCCGTAAACCATTTAGTGTTATTTTCATCAATTATCAGATTTATTATATTTACAATTGAAGGAGAAAGAGGAGAATCAAATTCATAACTTATTATATTGTTGTCCGGTGTAATTACACTGATTGGTTTTCTATCAGCTGCCCAGTAGTTCAATAGCCAGGTATTTCCGTCGGTATCTTCTTGAACATTGTTAATTACAAGAAACGAATTCTCATTGGGAATACCAATTAAATCGGTAGTCAAATCATCATAAACTTCATACTCGCCATCCTCATATTTTACAAAACCGCGCCCCCAAGTTGAAAGATACACTGCATCATCGGATGAAGACACTATATGAAAATCATTAATTCTAAATTTAGAGTTTGATTCTTTGCTTATTGTTTGCCACTTCTCTCCATCAAATTTTAAAACACCTATTCCATTATTATCTTTCCCGGTAGCTGACCAGAGATTCCCTTCATTATCTACAGTAATACTTATAAACGAATTGGTTTCGGGTGCATTTGGTTTAAGGGTTTTATTCTCAGAACCATTTTGCTGTATAAGACCTTTATTGGTCCCAATAAAGGGAGATCCATTATTGAAGATCAATTTTTGTAAAAAAGAATTCTCTGCACTATATGTTACTTCATCAGTTTGATTAAATTTATGTATTGTTGTTAAAAGCACAGAATAAAGTGATTCATTTTGAACTTCAAAATTAATTACATCAAAATTATCATAAAGTAATTGTTCCCAAATCCCTGAATTAAGTCTATAAACTCCGTCATTTGTTCCAATATGTAGCTGATTTTCATACTCGGTTAATTTATAGATTGTGTTAACTGGAATATTAATGCCTATACTATCATTCGCCCATGATTCGGGTGCAGATAAATTATTAAAACCTGTTTTCTTTCTGGCAATGCCAGCTTGAGTAACAACATAAATTGTATTCCCAATGAATATATTTTTTACTGGAGTTTCACTCGTGAAATCCCCAAACTTTAAGATGCTGTCAAAAAATGAGAGATCATTTGTGTTAATTAACGAAAGTCCAAATTCTGTTGAAACAAATGCAGTATCGCCGCTGATCTGAATATCATTTATTCGTTTATTGTTTTTATCGGTCTTATATATTTGAAGAATCGTTTTGACTTCATTTGTATTTGGATCAAGAACATTAATGAATCCTTCAAGTGTTCCGATCCAAATTTTATCTTTTTTATCTATTGCTACTGAAGTTATAGAATGACTAGATAAATTCTCGGATTTTGTATAAAGCTGATAACTGCTATCAGAAATTGAAAAACTAAATACACCGCCATTTGTTGCTGCCCAAACTACATCATTCCTAATCTCAAGATCTTTAATATCTTTCATATCGGTATAATTTTGCCAGCCAATTACTTGCTGTCCAATAACTGAATAAGATACCACCAACAAAAGCAATAAAATTTTATTCATCTTTCCTTCATTTATTCTTCAAGATAAAAAATTTTGTAACGATATGAAGTCTAAATAATAATGACCTTAACCGGCAATTTTATTTTGTGCCATCTTTCTAATGTTATCGACAACAGATTTGGAAATCGTATATTTACCAAAATTATCTTGATCATTTCTAAATCCGCCGTGGAAATCTGAGCCACCGGATTCGAGCAGACAATATTGATTTACAATACCCCTATAAAATTTCTGTTGCGACCGTCTATGCGATGAGTGAACAACCTCGATTCCATCAATACCTAATTGAATAAGTGAGGTTAAAATTGATTCTTTCATCTTACCAGGATGCGCAATAAAAGCAAGTCCGCCAGCATCATTTATAATTTTAATTGCGCTTAGAGGAGACACATGAATTTTTTTCTCGTGAGCCAGAGCTCCATCACCAATAAATTTATTGAAAGCAGTCTGATAATTTTTCACAAATCCTTTTTCAACCATTACATTTGCAATATGCGGTCGACATATTGGTGAATTTTTAGAAATCTTTTGAACTTCTTTAAGTTTTATCTCAATTCCAACCTTACTAAGCTTATTTAAAATTCGTTTGGCTCTTTCAAGTCTTTCATTTCTAAAAAATTTAAGATATTTATTAAGCTCAGTATCATTATAGTCAATAAAATAACCTAAAAGATGCACTTCTTGTCCTTCAACGTCGGTACTTATTTCCAAACCGGGAATAACTTCAATCCCTATTTTTGCTCCGTATTTTATAGATTCTTCAATTCCATCGACATTATCATGATCGGTGATAGCAATTATTTCAATGTTTTTTTCTTTGGCAAGATTTAATAGTTCTTTAGGCGAATGGGCTCCATCAGAGTATAATGTATGGGTATGTAAGTCAGCTTTTTTATTCAAATTAGTACTACTTTCTTAATATTATTAATTATAGAAATGTACATATTTTTATTGAGGATTTCACATTATTAGTTAAAATTTAATGGATCCGGTTTTTTCTTATCGCCGAACTTAATTAAAAAATTATAGTTTAATGAAAATACGCAGAAAGCTAAAACCTAGGATTTTTTCTTAAAAAAGTAAGATTTCATACTTTTTGATGCATAATTAAAATCTCTTAATTGTAATTAAATTTCCAAAGTATTATCTTTCATAAATGTAAATTATTTATTAAATCTAAATCTTAAGGAGTAAATTAAATGGCAATCAAAGTTGGAATTAATGGTTTTGGTAGAATAGGAAGACTTGTATTTAGAAGATGTATGGAATTAGGTGGTTTTGATTTTGTTGGAATTAATGATCTAACAGACGCAAAAACATTAGGGCATCTTTTAAAATACGATTCAGTTCATGGTCAATTTAAAGGAACCATAAAAGTTCAGGGTAACAACCTTATTGTTAACGGTGATAAAATAAAAATTACTGCTGAACGTGATCCTAAAAACTTAAAGTGGGGTGAATTAGGAACTGATGTTGTTGTTGAATCAACCGGCGTTTTCAGAACTCAAGAAGCATGCATGACGCACATTAACAATGGTGCAAAAAAAGTAATCCTTACTGTTCCTGCGAAAGGTGAAATTGATGCAACAGTTGTTTTAGGTGTTAATGATAAAGTTCTAAAAGCTAAGCACAGAGTTGTTTCAAATGCTTCTTGTACAACAAACTGTTTAGCCCCAATGGTTAAAGTTCTTAACGATACTTTTGGTGTTAAACAAGGTTTTATGACAACAATTCACTCATATACTAATGATCAGAGAATTTTAGATTTACCGCATTCAGATTTAAGAAGAGCAAGATCAGCTGCTGTTTCAATTATTCCGACAACAACCGGTGCTGCAAAAGCAGTTGGTATTGTTATTCCTGAGTTAAAGGGGAAATTAGACGGTATGGCAATGAGAGTTCCAACTCCCGATGGTTCAATAACTGATTTTGTTGCAATACTTAATAAAAATACAACCGTTGAAGAAGTTAACGCTGCATTCAAGAAAGCGGCTAAAGGTAAACTTAAAGGAATCTTAGAATATACAGAAGATCCAATTGTGTCAGTAGATATAATTGGAAATTCTCACTCAAATATTTTTGATTCACTTTCAACAATGGTTCAAGGCAACATGGTTAAAGTTATTGGATGGTATGACAATGAATATGGTTATTCATCCAGAGTTGTTGATTTAATGAAAAAACTTATAAAGTAGGTTGTGCTTATTGTTTAATTTAAGACGCAGTTAATTTATTATCTGCGTCTTTTTTTTATATTATTATAGTTTAATTTTAATTCTAAAAAGTGTTTATTTAAGAGTTAATTTGATTGGAGATAAAATGGAGAAATTATTTATTGAAGACCTTGATTTAAATGGTAAAAAGGTTTTAGTTAGAGTTGATTTTAATGTTCCACTTAATGAAGATTTAGAAATTACTGATGACATTAGAATAACCTCTGCGTTGCCGACAATTAAAAAGATTATTGCCGATGGCGGTTCTGCAATTTTGATGAGTCACTTAGGCAGACCAAAAGGTGAAGTTAATTCAAAATTCAGTCTGAAACCCGCAGCTAAGAGATTAAGCAAGTTGCTTGGTCAAGAAGTTAAATTTGCCGATGATTGCATTGGTGAATCCGTAAAAAGATTGGTTTCTGAGTTAAAAGAAAAAGAAGTTCTACTTTTAGAAAATTTAAGATTTCATGAAGAAGAAACTAAGAATGATCCACATTTTGCAGAACAATTAGCTGAGTTTGGTGATGTTTATGTAAACGATGCTTTTGGATCAGCTCACCGCGCGCATGCTTCAACAGAAGGTGTTACAAAATATATCGATAAATGTGCTGCTGGGTATCTGATGAAGAAAGAACTTGATTATCTTGGCAATGCAATTGCTAATCCTCAAAGACCGTTTACAGCAATATTGGGTGGAGCAAAAATTTCCGGTAAAATTGATGTTATTCAAGAGTTAATGGGGAAGGTAGACAATCTTATAATTGGCGGCGGAATGGCTTACACATTCTTTAAAGCCCAAGGTTATGAAATTGGAACTTCACTTTTAGAAGAAGATAAAATTGATTTGGCTAAAGAAATATTAGAAAAAGCAAAAAGCAGCAACTTTAATTTTATGCTTCCGGTTGACGTCAGAATTACATCCGAGTTTAATAATGATTCACCATCAGAGATTGTGGACATTGACTCAATTCCGGCAGATAAAATGGGATTGGATATTGGTGACAAAACAATTGATAAATTCAAAGAAGTGATTGTAAAAAGCAAAACAGTTGTATGGAACGGACCAATGGGTGTATTTGAATTTGAGAATTATGCTCATGGAACAAATGCAATTGCAGAAGCTTTAGTTGAAGCAACCGAAAAAGGTGCAGTTACTATAATTGGTGGTGGTGATTCAGCAGCGGCAATTAAAAAAGCCGGTTTAGATGATAAAGTATCTCATGTTTCAACAGGAGGAGGCGCTTCCTTAGAATTTTTGGAAGGGAAAGTATTACCGGGTGTTGCGGCTCTAACAGACAAATAAATTGCTGATGATATTAACATGTCGGAATGACGAGTTGAGAAATTTCTGAAACCTTTCTTACGTAAAGTAGTCTAACATAAAAACCTCAAATTGCTTGAGGTTTTTATTTATATTTAAAAATTGACTTTATTAACATTAATTTATCACAAATATTAGGTTTTTTAATGGCATCTAATGAATACAGACCAAAAGGTTTCGGAGGATTTAGTTTTTTCCCTCCGGTAATTAAAAATCTTTTGATCATAAATGGTATAGTATTTTTTATCTCTATAATTGCCCAGAATATAGTGATTGGAGATACACTACTCGACAATATTATTACAAGGTACTTTGGACTCATTCCTTTTAGCAATCCTGTTTGGTCATTTTACCCTTGGCAACTAATTACTTACCAATTTCTTCACGGTGGATTTACTCATATCTTTTTTAATATGCTTATGCTCTGGATGTTTGGGATGGAAATTGAAAATATTATGGGATCCCGTAAGTTTTTAATTTTTTATTTGCTTGCGGGAATTGGTGGTGGTTTACTTCAATTAGTGATAGGTACAGGTGCAGGAGCAATTATTGGTGCTTCCGGTGCAGTATTTGGAGTTATGGTTGCGTTTGCAATGTTTTTCCCTGATAGAATGATTTATATTTACTTTTTATTCCCTGTTAAAGCTAAATATTTAATTGTTTTCTTAATGGTTATTGAATTTTTATCAGTTGGCAACGGAAGTTTTGTAGCTCACTTAGCTCATTTAGGTGGTGCAGTGGTTGGTTTCTTATTCATTATGGCTGATAGACAATACAATTTTAATTTTGATAGATTCTTTGATATGTTCAAAGGAAATAAGACATTTTCAAGTAGTAGTGATGATTTACCAAAGCGAAAATCACCTTTTAGTTTTGGAAAAAGACAAGTGGAAGATGCAGATTTTTATGAAATAAATAACAGCAGAAATTCATCAGAAAAAGTTGATCAAGCCGTAATTGATGAAATTCTTGATAAAATAAGTAAAAGTGGTTATCAGAATCTTACAGAAAAAGAAAAGAAGATTTTATTTGAAGCCAGTAAGAAAAATTAGTTTTCTAGTTATATTATTTATCACTACCCTTTTAGGTTGTTCCAATGATAATGAAATTGAACTAGAAAAACTGTCAAAGGTTTATGTTGATCTTCTTGTTGTAGAAGATTTTTATAAAGATACTGATTCTCTTGAGTTAAAACGGGATGAAGTATTTTCAAAATATTCATTGACAGAAGCTATTTACGATAGCAGTTTTAAGAAATTTGAATACGATTCGGAGAAGTGGGAAATGTTTTTTGATTTGTCGAATGCCTATCTTGATTCTCTGAAAAAGGATATTACTCCTGAGAAGAAACCGAAGCCGCAAAGATTGCTTTAACTACTCTTATTGTTGAATAACTTATTTTTGAAGAAAGTTTTTGCTTAATTTCTTTTATATCCTCATTCAAATCTTCAATTTTTTCTAAAATCTCATCAAATTCATTTTTAGGGATTAACTTTTCATAGTTACCCTTTGGATTATAGCCAACAATACTTTCAATCTGCAACGATACAATTGATTCCGGCAGTTTTAGAAGGTTTGAGATTTCTTTTAACGAATAGCCTTTTGTTACCAATTTATAAGTTTGAACAATATGTTTTGGCAGATCTAATAGTTTCTTTTCACTATCAGTTTTTTGGTCTTGTTCAGCAATACACTCTAATATTTCAATCCCAAGTTTATTATACATCCGCTGATTGAATCCATCAATACTTAATAATTCAGATGTCGTTTTCGGTTTTATCTTTGCAACATTTCTTAAAATTTTATCGGAACAAATTATATCGGGACTTTGAGAAAATTTCTTGGCGGCAATATTTCTTTCTTCTCTAAGTAAATTAAATAGTTCAAGGTTAGATTCATACTCATGAGTTGTAGAGTTATTACTTTCAGCGCCCTCTAATTCCTCAATCGGATCAAGGAATAATTTACCATTTATTTCTTTCAACACTTTCTTAACTAATAAAAACCTAATATTGGTTTCAATTTCATCTGAACTATAGTGCAAACAAGATTGATAAGTGGAAATTGTTTTGGCAATTTGAGATTTTGAACTTCCCGTCAAAATTCCAATCAGTCTGGTATGTAAAAGTCCACCCGAAAATTCTTTTAACGTTCTAATAATAATTTCACTAATATATTCATTATAAATCTGATCGCCTGAATTTATATTTTTACAATTATCGCACTTCTGGCATGAGTAATCCTCTACATTTTCACCAAAGTATTTCAATATAAATTTAAATCTGCACTCATCTGTAAAGCAGTAATCAATTACCGCATACAGCTTATTTTTAGCATGTTTAATTTTTGAATTTATTTCTTCATAATTAAGATATAGGTCTTTGCTCGTTACACGCTCTCTAAGCATAATAAAGTTGTTAAGGTTGCTCGGCTGGTGCAGTTCAACAATTCCAATTCTATCTAAGCTTTCCAATTGGTAAATAAAACTACTTCTTCCAATATCAAGATTTTTTACAAGTCTGTGAATATCCAATTCAACTAAGTTCTTAAAAGCTGCAGAGCCATACATTTTCACAAGAGCAAGAATTAAATTCTGCAGCTCGGCATTTCTGATTTTTTTTACATATCCTTTAAGTTTGGTCTGATCAATTAAAAATTTGAAATTATAATTTATTTGCAAACTCGGATTTGCCGACAAAAAACCGCTCTGTTCCAAATTATTAATTGCTGAGTTAAGTAGATTATTATTAATTGATTTTGCAGCTAAAAGTTTTGTTAAACCATCATCAATCTGAAGCGGTTTATCAGTAATACTGTTTACCGCAATCATGTGGTAATCCAATAACGCATCATAACAAATTCTTATTTGCTCAACAGTCGGGTAATTTACTTTGATTAAATATTCTTGAATATTCTTATCTTTTTCTGAAAAGAATAAGTAAGTGTCTGCTTCATTTCCATCTCTGCCCGCTCTTCCAAATTCTTGGTAAAGATTTTCTATTGAGCCAGGAATATTATAATGAATCACCATTCCAATATTAGATTTATCAATACCCATTCCAAATGCATTGGTTGCAACAATTACACGCAGATCATCCTTAATAAAATCATCTTGTATAACTTTCCTTAATCCCGTTGTTAATCCTGCATGATAAAATTCAGCATTAATATTTTCCATCTTCAGAAATTCTGTTAGTTTTTCACAACTTTTTCTGGTTGATGTATAAATAATTGTTGGAGTTTTGTATTCCTTTAATAACTTAATTATACTTTTTTTCTTTTGATTTGTATGAATAACATTAAGTGAAATATTTTCTCGTTCAAAGCCATATACAAAAACAGAAGGGTCTTTAAATTCAAGTTGAGTAATAATATCATCTCTAACTTTGGGAGTTGCCGTTGCAGTAAATCCAGATACATTTTTTACTCCAATTGCTTTTGCAAATTTATTTATATTGCTAAAACTGGGTCTGAAGTTATGACCCCATTCACTTATACAATGTGCTTCATCAACAAACAAATATTCTGGGTTTGTACTCCGTAATCTTTCCACAAAAAAATTATTATTTAATTTTTCGGGGGCAATGAAGAGCATCTTTATTTTTTGATTTGCTAAATCATGTAGAACTTTTTCAGTATCTCGGTAGTCTAAAGAACTGTTGATAAATGCAGCGGAATATTTACTTTGATTTATTGAAAAAACTTGGTCCTGCATTAAAGAGATAAGTGGTGAGATGATAAGAGAATATGTCTCGGAAAGCATAGAAGGCAATTGGTAGCATAAGGATTTACCAGCTCCCGTAGGCATAACAGCAAGCACATTTTTTTTATCAAGAATTGCTTCAATTATCTCTTGCTGGCCCGGACGAAAATTATCAAAACCAAAGTATTGTTTCAGAGCTTTTTTTAGCATCAAACTAATAATTTCATATTATTAAAGAATAATTCTATCTTTGTTCTAAATTTAAGATAATTTGAAGTGAATAATGAATTCTGTTGAAGTTGTAAATCTAACCAAAATATTTAATACACAAGTATCTAATCATAGCATTACTGCTCTTGATAATGTTTCAATTTCCATTGATGACGGAGTAATTTTTGGATTATTAGGACCTAATGGTGCCGGGAAATCAACTTTAATGAATTGCATTGTGGGGTATTTACAGCCGGATAATGGTAAAATTTTACTTAATGGAGATGATACAAGTGAGCAAAGTCTGAAGTATAGAAAACATATTGGATATGTCCCTCAAGAGATAGCGCTTTATCAAGAGTTAACAGCAATGCAAAATCTTAAAATTTTTGGAAGTTTCTACAATCTTCAATCTAAAGTTTTAAGCGAACGAATTACGGCAGCTTTAAAATTGGTTCAGTTAGAAGATAGAAAAAATGATGTTGTGAAAAATTTTTCCGGTGGAATGAAACGAAGACTCAATATAGCTGTAAGTATTTTGCATGATCCTGAAATAATTCTATGTGATGAACCTACTGTTGGAGTAGATCCGCAAAGCAGAAACGCAATTTTTGAGATGCTTAAAGAATTAAATAAAAAGGGCAAAACAATTCTTTATACAACTCATTATATGGAAGAGGCCGAGCGTTTATGCAATAAACTCGCAATTATAGATAATGGAAAAATTATTGCTGAAGGGACGCTTTCAGAATTGGTAGCTTTATTAGATAAACGTGAAACTATAAAAATTAGAAAAGCTCCTGAATCGGAAAGAATGGCAGAATCACTAAAACAAATTGGTGAAGTCAATGAATCTGATTTTCACTTTGAAATTATTCCGCATAATGTGCAGATTTCAAATTCAGAATTGTTTAAAGACCTTGAAAATTTGAAACTACCTTCACATTTGCTAGAACTAAATCGAGCATCACTTGAGGATGTATTTTTAATGCTAACCGGCAGGAGTTTAAGAGATTGAAAAATATATTCAAACTTTTCAAGAAAGATTTAATTCGATTCCTATCAGATAAAACAGCCGTTATGCTGACCTTTTTAGTCCCGGCTGTTTTGATTGTAATCTTCGGAAGTATATTTGGAGGTGGAAGTGGAAGTAGAGGAAAGATTTCAATAATAGTTGTAAATGAAAGTGGTGTTGAATTAGCTGATTTTTTAGAATCTGAAATTGATTCAAGCAGTTCATTGAGAAGTGTAAAAAGTTATAAAGATGAGAATGGTAAAGAAATACAGATCACACATGAAAAAGCAAAAGAACTAGTTCAGAACGGTAATTATCCTGCCGCTTTAGTTTTACCGGATAATTTTTTTACAGATACCAGCAGTGCAATTATATTTAAATATTATTATGATCCAAGAAATGAAATTGAATCGCAATTAATTCAAGGGACAATACAAAAAACAATCTTCTCCAAGATACCAAAAATTTTTCCTCTTTTAATGCAGAGAGAAGCAAAATCATTTTTAGGTGAAACCTTATCTGACTCCTTTAATACTGATATAGCAAATATGATGAGTGAATATTTTGGCTCTGATAAAGAGGAATTACTAGAATCAATAACGAATTTTGATATCGTTGAACTTACTCAACAATCAGATACGAATACTGTTTCAGATTCTGAAGCTGACTTTATTAGCAACTTAATTAAATTTGATTCAGAGCAATTAGTTGGGACTGAAAAAAAGAATCCCGGCGTAACAAGAATTGTGGGTGGCTGGGCAATTATGTTTTTACTTTTTACATTAACAGGAACTGCGACTTCAATTTTTGAAGAAAAACAAGAAGGAACACTTAAAAGAATTTTTTGTATGCCAATTTCCAGGAATCAGTTTTTATGGTCTAAATATATTTTTGCAATTCTTCTTGGTATTGTCCAGCTCTCAGTTTTATTTTTGTTTGCATATTATTTGTATGATGTTGACATATTCTCAAATTTTACGAATTTGATGATAGTTATTTTCGCTTCAGCTGGAGCAGCGGTTGCATTTGGAATGGTTATTACTGCTATCGCAAATAGTCTAGCACAAGCTAACGGCATATCAACACTATTTATTCTGGTTATGTCGGCATTGGGAGGTTCTTGGTTTCCCGTTACATTATTTCCAGATTGGATGCAAGTAATTGCAAAGTTTACTTTAACATATTGGTCAGTTGAAGCATTTCTTCAAGTTTTATGGAGAGATGCTACTTTAAGTGAAATTGTTTTTCCTTATTTGATAGTTTTAATTGGAATTGCGATTGTAATTAATTATTTAGCACTTTATCTTTTCAGAAAAAGACAGGTGATTTAAAGTATGTCTAATTCAATTCAAGTTGAAAATCTTACTAAAATATTCAAAGCAAAAACAACGAGTAAAAATGGTATTGTGGCGCTTGATAATGTAACTCTTTCAATTGAGCAAGGAATTATTTTTGGTCTGCTTGGGCCTAATGGAGCTGGGAAAACTACCCTAATAAAAATTTTATTGGGAATTGTATTTCCCACAAGCGGCAAAGCAAAAATATTAGATGAAGATATTTCAAACTATCAAATCAGAAAGAGAATCGGATATTTACCTGAAAATCATAAGTTCCCAAATTACCTAACTGGCGAAGAGGTTATTATTCATTTTTCTAAACTTAATGGCTTTGAACTTGATAAAAAAACGCCTAAAATAACTGAAGTTCTTAATCTTGTAAAAATGGAAAAATGGAGAAAAGTTAAAATTAAAAAATACTCAAAAGGAATGCTTCAGCGACTTGGATTAGCCCAAGCATTTATTCATGATCCAGATTTAATATTTCTTGATGAACCTACTGATGGAGTTGATCCGATTGGAAGAAAAGAAATTAGAAATATTTTAATTGAACTTAAAAATAGAGGCAAAACAATATTTGTGAACAGCCACCTTTTATCAGAAGTTGAATTAGTGTCGGATAAAGTTGCAATACTTAATGAAGGCAAATTAGTAAAACACGGCACAGTTGAGGAACTGACAATCAATAAACAAATTTGTGAGATTAGGACTGAAACAACATTGCCGGAAATTATGTTTCAAACATTAAAACAGAAATTTGCAGTTACCCAAGATAAAAACTTAATTACTCTTGAAATAACACATAATAATGATCTTAACAATTTTATGGATGAGTTAAGAAAGTTGAGTGTAAGTATTATTGGTGTTAACCAGAAGAAAAGCTCTTTAGAAGATACTTTTATTAAATCAGTCTCAGAGAAATAAAAATATATGAAGAATATTTTAGCAATATCAAATCTTACTGTAAGAGAAGCATTATCAAGAAAAATAATTGTGACATTTTTTGCTATCTCTACTTTTGTAATAATCATTTTTGCTTTACTTTTTGGCTTGGTACCATTTGAAGATTTAAGCGGAATGGTAAATGCAAACGGCAAAGATCCAATAAATATTGCCGGCGAAATTGTTAAGGGACTTAAACTTTTTGTTGTTGCGCCATTATTTGGTGGGGGCTTATTTTTGTCAATATTTTCAGCATCCAGCTTTATCCCAAACGCACTTGAGAAAGGATCTGCAGATTTACTAATTTCAAAACCAATCTCCAGAGCTCAAATAATTTTAGGGAAATTTTTAGGTGGAGTTATTATTGTCTTTGTAAATATCGCATATCTAATAGTTGCACTTTGGATTTTAATAGGACTTAAATTTAACATTTGGGATCTTTCATTTCTCTATACGGTATTTTCTATCACCTTCGCATTTGCTTCACTTTATTCTTTGATAATCTTAGTCGGTATCTTAACTCAAAGCTCAATTCTTGCTATGATGCTTTCATATCTTATTTTTTTCATTTTGTCGCCAATTCTAACTGCGAGAGATACTATTTCATCTTTCCTTAACAGCTCAATTGTGGAAGTTGTAATGGATGTTCTCTATTATATCATACCTAAAACATCAGAAATTGGTTCATTAACTACAGAAATTGCACTTGGTTATGGAGTTGATGATTACCAGCCTCTTGTCTCCACTTTTCTATTTTTAGTTCTCGTTCTTTATATAAGTATTATCATTTTTAGTAAAAAAGATTATTAAACTTTCGAAAATCTAGTTTTAAGTGAGTATTTTTGTGGTATGAATATTGACCCATTATCAATTACGATTTTTTAAAATTTATTTAAAGAATAAAACTATATGGCAGAAGACAAATTAAAACTTGAAGATTTACTAAAAGATGCAGCCCAAAACGAAAAGGGTTCTCAATTTGAATACGTTGCAATTATTGGTGCTGGAATTATGGGTCAAGGCATAGCTCAAACAGTTGCATCAGCTGGAATTGAAACTGTAATTATAGAAAAAGATGAAGCTCATTTAAAGAAGGCGAAAGCTCAATTAGAGAGTTCAATGAATCATGAAATTGAACGTTGGGCTATGACAGAGAGTGAAAAAAAAGTGATACTAGGTAGAATCAGATGGGAATTAGATATTAATGAGGCCAGTGATTGTGATATCATAATTGAGTCAATTCTTGAAAATTATCAACTAAAAAGAGTTCTCTTTAAAAAACTTGATGAAATTGCCAGCCCGGATACAATTCTTGTTTCAAATACATCAACATTAAGCTTGACGGATATTGCTCAAGTTACTACAAGACCTGAAAGAATTATTGGAATGCATTTTTTAAATCCAGTACCTAAAGTACTACTTGTTGAATTAGTAAAAGGAATGGATACTTCTGATGAAACTGTTGCAAGATCTAAAGACTTTGCAACAAAAATTGGTAAGACTGCAATTGAAGTTTATGAGTATCCAGGATTTGTAACAACTAGAGCTATTGTTCCATTATTAAATGAAGCTATGCATATTTTATTAGAGGGGATCGCTTCGGCAAAAGATATTGATACTGCGATGAAGCTTGGTTATAATTTTCAAATGGGTCCATTAGAATTGGCAGATTCTATGGGTTTGGAAGAAGTCTTAACTTGGATGGAACAATTATTCAGAACTTTGGGAGAGCCACGATATAGACCATGTCCCTTATTAAGAAAATTAGTCAGAGAAAGAAAATTAGGTAAGAAAACGGGTGAAGGATTTTTTAAATATGATATCGAAGGTCATATTATTCATAAAGATTAAGGAAGTTATTTAGTGAAAACATTAGTATTAAATTGTGGAAGTTCTTCAATAAAATATCAATTAATTGAAACTTCAACTGAAGAGACTCTTGCCAAGGGTCAAGTTGAACGAATTGGAATGAGCAGTGCTGTTTTAACACATCAGCCATTAGGCAAAGAAAAAATTAGAATAGTCGGTGAAATATTAGATCACTCAATTGCTATGGAATATGTGATTGCAGTTTTGTTGAGCCCAAATCACGGAGTAATAACAGATAGAAATGAAATTGATGCTGTTGGGCATCGAGTTGTTCATGGGGGAGAAACATTTTCAGGCTCAGTATTAATAACTGACGAGGTATTAAAAGCTTTGAAAGATAACATAGAATTAGCTCCATTGCATAATCCACCAAATTTAAAAGGTATTGCTGCAGCAAAAGAGCATCTTCCTAACATTCCACAATGCGGTGTTTTTGATACTGCATTTCATGCAGCAATGCCTCCTCATGCTTTCTTGTATGGCATCCCATACAAACTTTATAAGAGATATAAAATTAGAAGATACGGATTTCACGGAACCTCGCATAGATTTGTGGCACATAGAGCTGCTAAATTTCTTAATAAACCGATGGAAGAGTTGAAAATTGTGACTGCACATTTAGGTAACGGTGGAAGTATGGCTGCAGTGTGTAATGGAAAATCAATCGACACATCAATGGGATTTACTCCATTAGAAGGATTATTGATGGGCACTAGAAGTGGAGATTTAGATCCTTCCATTATTACTTATGTTATGGGCAAGGAAGAATTATCAATTTCTGAAGTTAACACAATGTTAAATAAACATAGCGGTCTTGCAGGTATCAGTGGAGAAAGTAGTGATATGAGGGAAATTGAGCAAGCTGTAGAAGAAGGCGATAAAAAAGCAACATATGCTTTTGATGTATTTAATTATAGAATTAAGAAGTACGTAGGTGCTTATGCAGCTGCAATGGGCGGAATTGATGCTCTTGTATTTACAGGTGGAATCGGAGAAAACTCTCCTAATGTTAGAAAAGCAGTTTGTTTGGGAATGGAATTTTTAGGAATGAATCTTGATCTTGAAAAAAATGAAAATCCTGAAGGTGAATGTAATTTAGCGAAAGATGGCTCTTCAACTCATATTCTTAGAATTCCAACAAATGAAGAACTAGTTATTGCAATGGATACTGAACAAATAGTAAAGAATAAATAATAGT